>DASSCG010000110.1:0-6938 GCA_035697925.1 Pyrinomonadaceae bacterium | reverse complement strand
ATCGCCGGGCCGCCGAAAGCGACCTGCTTATATATTGCAACATTAACCTCGTTCCCATGGACGGCGGTCATAAGTCAGTTGCGGTTGGACTATGTGACTACGAGTCCTTAAGAGCGCATCACGAGCCACAGACCATCCGTGATTCTGACAGCTATATGGATCCCGCACGTTCAGCGCTCAACCACAAATGCACTGAGCTGGGCAAGATTGTGGATAACGAACTCAATGTCTTTCACATTGAGACCGCCATCAACAATCGCATGTACAAAGGAGACATGGATTTCCTGCTGAAGAATGAAGACGACTTTACAGCCTTCGACCGGATGAAGTTCGAAGCGATGCGCTACACGATGAGCAAACTGCCTCGTCCTGCGCGAAGAAAGCTATTACATTCAAAACCAGCCCAGTATGAGATGATCGCTTGTCATGCAGGCAAGACCGAACCTGTTCACGAGAGAATTATTGCCAAGGCTTTTGAGCAATACGCGATTCCAGTTAGTGGACAATGCGACATTCTGGTTACTGGCATCCCTGATATTTCTCCGTACAACGTTTATTCAGTTTTGAATCCGCTTTTGGTCCAGGTCATGGGACTCGGCTATCACTTCAATTTCTATCGTAATAAGCCCCTGCTAAAGAAGGGTGGGGTGCTGATTCTACATCACCCCTGCTACGACGAATTTGATCACCAGTTCCACCCCAGCTACATCGAGTTCTTCAATCGCCTGTTACCGGAGACGAGAGATGCTTTTGTGCTGCGGGACAAGTATGAGCGCGAGTTCGCGAATAATCCCAGCTACGTAGAAATGTATCGTCGCGGCAATGCCTACCATGGAGCGCATCCTTTTTTCATGTGGTACTGGGGCGAGAATGGACGCCAGCATGTCGGCAAGGTTATCGCTGCAGGTGCAGAAAATGCTCACGTGCCGGCAATGCTGGGTTGGGATCGAGCGGACAATCTGACCGAGGCGATTGCCATGGCGCGTAGCTACATGGGTAGTTCGGCGGAGATTACCATGCTGCACCAGCCGGTGATCGCTATTGCAGACATGGAATGAAGTGTAGAACTGGGCTTAGAGTTTGATTTTCAGTTTGCTCAAGTGGGTTTGGAGTTAAGCTTTTGGGGTATTAACCCGCGAAGCGGGTGGAAGCATAAAGCCTGGGGCGTTAGCCCCAGGTAGAAATTAGGTGGTTTCTCGAGCCCGCATAGCGGGCGAAAGCGCATTGCTATAGATACGGCCATGAAATTATCACCAACAGAAATCTATAACGGCCGGAACCTCTTTGTGATCGGAAGCACGGGGTTTCTCGGCAAAGTCACGCTCAGCATGTTGCTGCATCGCTTTCCAAATGTTGGGAAAGTCTACGTAACTGTTCGTGCCCGATCACAGGAAGAGTCTGAAACGCGTTTTTGGAATAGCGTAATTACTGCCCCGCCTTTCGACCCGTTGCGAGAACGTTATGGCAGTGCGATGGAAGGTTTTGTGCGCGACAAAGTAGTCGTGTTGGGTGGAGACATTGGCGACGAGAACTTTGGATATACAGACGAGGAGGCCCAACGGGTTGCAGATGACGTTGATGTAGTAATCAACAGCGCCGGCAACGTCACTTTCAATCCAACTCTTGAAAGCGCGCTCCGTACCAACGTGGTGGGTACTCAAAATGTGATCGACTTTACCAGGCGCATGAAGCGGCCAGCTTTGGTGCATGTCTCAACTTGCTTTGTTGCGGGCAACCGCTCCGGGGCCGTATGGGAACGAGATCCAGTTATTGGCTATTTTCCACGCAAGAATGAGCTGCCCGGAGTGGAATTCTCCGTAGAGCAGGAAATTCGAGACTGCGCGAAACTGGCTGAGCGAGTCAAGGAAGAAGCCAGGGACGCAATGATGGTGGCCCGCTTTAGGGAACTGGCGCGCAAACGATTGATTGAAGAAGGGCGCGATGAAGATGACCCTGATGCGCTGGGATTAGCTGTTGCGAGGGAAAGAAAGGTGTGGACACGCACGAGGCTTACTGAGCTCGGCGTGGAGAGATCAGCATGGTGGGGGTGGCCCAACATCTACACCTACACCAAAGCCCTGGGTGAGCAGCTTGTGGCGGCTGAGACTGGAATGATTCGAAGCATTGTGCGGCCGAGCATTGTAGAGTCCGCACGCTCCTATCCGTTCCCAGGCTGGAACGAGGGTTTCACGACCACAGCGCCGATTGTTTTTCTGGTGCTCAAAGGACAAACGCAGATTCCTGCGAATGAGAAACTGATCCTCGACATCACGCCCGTCGATCAGGTTGCATCGGTGATGCTGGCGGTGGCTGCTCAGGCTTGTGTGGAGGAACCGCAGCTGGTCCATCAGGCCGCCACGGGAGATTCCAACCCGAACAACCTCTCTCGCATTATTACGTTGGTTGGGCTCTACAAGCGCAAGCATTTCGAAGAGAAAGAAACTGGCGTAAAAATCGTTAACAAGATTGCCGCCAGAATGGAGCCTCGGCCCGTTTCAACCGCCCGATTCGAATCAACTTCGACTCCCATGTTCAATACGGCGGCGAAGAAGGCTGCCAGCTTCCTGGACCGCGCGCGGCCTCGTTGGGGAGGTGGACGCGTGGGAGAGGTTATCGATCGCGTCAAGACTACCGTTGATCGGGTCGAAGAAATTACCCGGGAAACAACGGAAGCTTTTGATCTGTTCAGGCCGTTTACGATCGAGAATGCCTACGTCTTCAGGTCAGATAACATCCGCTCGCTGTTTGAACGGATCAGAAAAGATGAACAGTCGCTGTTGACTTGGAATCCCGAAACATTCGACTGGTATGACTACTGGATAAATATTCACTTGCCAGGTCTGAAGAAATGGGTGTTCCCCACTCTCGAAGAGGATATGCGGGCACAACCCAAACGTGTCTACACTTATCGCGATCTGCTCGAGCTTTTTGATACTTCAACCAAGCGTCATGCGACCCGGGTCGCGATGCGTATCGAACGCGATGGACGCAAAGAACAGTACACCTATGCCGACGTGCGAGAACTGGCCACTCGCGCAGCTGCTTTTCTCGCCAGCGAAGGCATCAAGCCCGGTGCCCGGGTAATGCTTTTCAGTCACAACGCGCCCGAGTGGGGAATGACTTATTTTGGCGCTCTCAAAGCAGGAGCGAGCTGTATTCCTGTCGATCCAGAAAGCTCGACGGACGAAATCCTAAACTTCGCACGTGCCGGTGATGCCGCGGCAATTATCCTAAGCCGAAAACTCGATCAGGAGCATCCCATGCTCCGTGAACGTCTTGCTGAGGAAGGATTGAATCTCCGGGTTTGGACTTTCGAGGATGTGTTCGCGCTCCCGGACGAGGAAACCGAAGATCAACGCATCGCACTGTTGCCCACAAAAGTTCAGGCGCAGTCAGTGGCTTCACTAATCTTCACATCGGGCACAACAGGTAATCCGAAGGGCGTAATGCTTTCGCACCGAAATCTCACGAGCATGGTTTCGATGCTGTCCTCAGTCTTTGACATGTCCACTGGTGACGGCGTTCTTTCCGTCTTACCTCTTCATCACACGTTCGAGTTTTCCACTGGCTTCCTGACTCCGCTCAGTCGCGGAGCGCAGATTACCTACTTGCCCGACTTAACGGGCGAAGCACTCGCCAAGGCAATTAAGAACGGACATGTCACTGGAATGGTTGGTGTGCCTGCTTTGTGGGAACTGTTGCATCGGCGCATTAGAACCAAGCTATACGAACGCAGTGATTGGATCGGTAAAACGGCCGACTTGATGATCCAGGCGAATGCCTGGATACGCGAGAAGACTCCATTAAATCTTGGTCCATTTGTCTTCTATCCGATTCACGAGGGACTTGGCGGTCGCATCCGCTATTTCATTAGCGGCGGCTCTGCGTTGAATGAAAAAGTCCAAAAGGATTTCCAAGGTCTGGGCTTCACAATCCTGGAAGGCTACGGCCTGACGGAAGCTTCGCCAGTGCTAACTGTCACACGTCCTGAGAACCGCATGCTGACGGGTAGCGTCGGCAAGCCCCTACCGGGAGTTCAAGTAAAGATCGCGGAGCCGGATATAAACGGGGTAGGCGAAGTCATAGCTCGTGGGCCAAATGTGATGCTGGGTTATTACGACGACGAAGAAGCAACGCGAAACACGCTGATTGAGCGTTGGCTTTATACCGGCGACCTGGGGAAATTGGACGACGACGGAAATCTGTACCTGGTGGGACGCTCAAAAGAGATCATTGTCGACACCAACGGTAAGAATGTTTATCCCGATGAGCTTGAAGAAATTTACGCCAACTCGCCCTATGTGAAAGAACTCAGCATCGTGGGTCTTCCTGATGGAATCGGCGAGAAGGTGGCCTGTCTGGTTGTTGCCGATGATGAATACGATATCGCACTTTCGCGTGCGGATTTACGCCGGCGCGTGGAAGAGCACTTTCGCGAAGTGTCGGCCTCCCTACCCTACTTTAAGCGCGTCAAGGTGCTCCACTTCACGGATCTCGAGTTGCCACGTACAGCCACTCGGAAAGTTAAGCGCCGCGAGGTATTAGCAACACTGGAAGCGCTGGAACAAAATCAGAAGGTCACTAAGGCGTCCGGAGGAAATGACTCAGCCGTTTCAGAAGCGCGATGGATTATTGATATTGTCGCCACTGTGAGCAACCGACCGCGTTCTGAGATTTCACAACAGACACGTCTGGCGGACTTGGGGTTCGATAGTCTGATGTTTGTGGAATTAGCGACCGCCATTGAGAATGCCGGCGGATCAATCTCAGCCCCCGAGAGATTCAATGAAGTGCAAGATGTTAAAGAGTTGATGAGTGTCGTAACTTCGCGTTCCTCCATCTCGTCGCGGGCCGAACGAGTGCGAACTGAAGAGCTGAAGGCGGACGATGAGATCTACGTACCTTCTCTGGTACGAGTTGCTGGAAACGCCGCCGGCGACGCCCTTCAGCGGCTCTTCTATGACAGATTCCTTAAGACCCATTACGAGGGTCAGTCGAATATTCCCGTACACACAAACTTTATCGTGGCACCCAACCATTCATCGCACCTCGACATGGGACTTACCAAAATGGCTTTGGGAGAAGCCGGCAAGGATCTGGTGGCGCTGGCTGCCGCGGACTACTTTTTTGACAACAAATATAAGCGCGCGGTGATGGAGAACTTCACCAATCTTGTTCCAATTGAACGCACAGGCTCACTTCGACAATCGCTGCGTCACGCACGCTCTTTTCTCGATCGCGGATATAACGCAGTGATCTTTCCGGAGGGTACTCGTTCTATAACCGGGGAAATGGCTGACTTTAAACCCGTCATCGGCTATCTGGCGCTGGCCTCTCGTATCGGTATTCTTCCCGTCTACCTGGTCGGCACACACGAAGCGATGCCGAAGGGGTCGAACATCATCAAAAACCGCGAAGTTGGTGCTCGCATTGGTCGTTTTCTTTCAATCGAAGAGTTGGAGGAGATGACGAAAGGGATGGCCCGCGCCGAAGCTTATCGACTAATAGCCGCGCGGGTAAAACACGAAGTCGAAAACCTGCGCGATCAGACGCGACATAAATTTGATGCGACAGCGCTACGTAAACGATGGAAAGCGGAGCGCCGCGCGCAGCTTACGCAGAAGGAAGATTCGAACGTCGAGGAGCTTGTGACGTAATACTTTCACGCAAAGACGCAAAGGTGGCAAAGACGCAAAGAACTTAGGAATGCGAAATTAAGTCTTCTGATGCTTACCCTTTTTGGGTTCCCTCTTCTTTGCGTCTTTGCCACCTTTGCGTCTTTGCGTGATCTCATGAGATTCGCTAATTGCCTGCCCGTCAAATAATCTGTGACCACCTCAAAGAAAACTCCACAAAAAAGAACGGCGAGAATGACCACGGCCTCCGCCGGTACGAAACGCCGCGCCGCAATTGAGAAAAGACTGCGCGCCTCGACCTTGATCACCGGTGGAACTGGTTTTCTCGGTTCCCACCTGGTGCGACAGTTGGTCGAAGAAGGCAATAAAGACATTCGCGTGATGGCTACATCGATACCGGATTGGCTGGTTGATCTTGGCGTTGAACCATTGGAAGGCTCAGTTTTAGAGAGCAGCCACGTCGCGCGCGCCTTGGAGGGAATTCGAGATGTTTATCATCTCGCGGGCAAGGTCTCTCGCGAAAAGGACGACGCGCGCGAGATGTATGCACTCCACGTCGAAGGCACGCGGCTTCTTTGTGAGGCAGCCAAAGCCCAGGGGGTAAAGTCGATGGTGCTGGCATCGACCAGCGGCACAATCGCAGTCACTTCAGATGGCGAAGTCGTCCCGGATGAAACCTATCCCCCGCCACTGGACATTATTTCCCGCTGGCCCTATTACGCTAGTAAGACTTATCAGGAAATGGCAGCGCTGCAAAGTTTCAATGGGAAGGGTATGCGACTCGTGATCATGAATCCCAGTCTGTTGCTCGGCCCAGGGGACGAACGTTTAAGTTCGACCAAGGTCGTGCTCGACTTCATGGCCCGTAAGATCAACGCTTTGCCAAGCGGCGGTTTGAGCTTCGTGGATGTTAGAGATGCCGCTCGCGCATTTCGAATGGCGATGAAGAAAGGAAGACATGGCGAGAGGTATTTGCTGGGCGCAGCAAATTGGACGTTTGATAAGTTCTTCGGCAGGCTCGAGCGCTTGACCAAGATCGGGAGGCCGAAACTAGCCCTCCCGTCCCGCTTCGCAGTTGGCGGAGCAAAGCTAGTTGATTCTCTATTCAAACAATGGAATATGTCCTCACCCGTTGAGCCTGGAGCTATCGAGATGGCCCAATACTACTGGTACCTCAACTGCGCCAAAGCCTCAAGAGAGCTCAACTTCAAGCCCCGCGATCCTGGGGAAACTCTGCATGAGACCGTCGCCTACGTGCGTGAGAATTTTCTCGGCGGTGATGTGTTCAGGAAGTGACCACTC
>DASSCG010000109.1:0-5234 GCA_035697925.1 Pyrinomonadaceae bacterium | reverse complement strand
AACTCGCTAATTGCCGATCACGAATCGGTAATCGCTTACGCTTGCCATCGGAATTTGCAATCGTCAATCGAAAATCGAAAATCAACAAGGACCCCATGGAATCACTAATCAAAGACATACGCTACGGAATCCGATCCCTCTCGAAACATCCAGGGTTCACCTGTGTTGCGGTACTTACGCTCGCGCTTGGCATTGGAGCAAATACCGCAATTTTCAGTGTCGTCAACGCAGTGCTGTTGCGTACGTTACCCTTTCAAGACCCTGACCGCCTGGTCATGGTTTGGGAGGACGCGTCGTATGCTGGGTTCCCACGCAACACTCCTGCGCCCGCCAATTACGCGGACTGGAAGGCACAGAACCATGTTTTCGAAGACATGGCTACATTCGACCAGCGCAGTTTCAACCTCACAGGAGATGGAGAGCCTGAAAAAGTTGACGCTTACGGTGTGACGGCCAATTTCTTTCCATTACTTGGCATCAAGCCGATTCTGGGTCGAGGCATCTTACCTGATGACGATCAGCCTCAAGCGAACAAGGTTGTGATGATGAGCTACAGCCTTTGGCAGCAGCGTTATGGCGGCGATCGCAGTATCGTCGACAAAGAATTGCTCCTCAATGGTGAGAAATACAGCGTCGTCGGTGTAATGCCGGCGGGTTTTCAGTTCATGGAGAGCCGCATCGGGCTTTGGGTGCCGATAGCCTTCACCGCCGAGAGACTAAGTAACCGGGGTGGTCATTACCTCACGGTCGTCGCGCGTATGAAGCCAGGCGTCAGTTTGGCCCAGGCGAATGCAGATATCAAAACTATTCAGCAAAGGATTTCTCAAGATCATCCAGAGCAAGCCGGGCAACTTGGTGCTTTTGTGATGCCGCTCCGTGACCAACTAGCGGGCGATGTCCGCAGGCCACTTATGGTTTTGCTGGTTGCTGTCGGATTTGTGCTCCTGATCGCCTGCGCGAATATCGCCAATCTATTACTTTCGCGCGCTGCGAGTCGCAGTCGTGAAATCGCGGTGCGGACCGCACTTGGGGCGAGCCGCACTCGAATTGTTCGTCAACTGTTAGTTGAGAGCGGGCTCTTGGCATCAGCGGGTGCAGTGTGTGGCTTAATTTTGGCCTCGGTCAGTTTTATCTTCCTGCAACGACTGATACCAGATGCGTTGGCCTTATCGACCACGCTAAGCCTCGATCTCAAAGTGTTGGGCTTTACGCTGGTGCTGGCATTATTAACCGCGGTGGTTTTTGGATTAGTCCCCGCCTTTCAAGCTTCGAAGATCGATCTCAACGGGGCACTCAAACAAGGCGGCGGGCGCACTGGTTTGAACGCCGGCGGTAATCGACTGCGGAGCGTCATGGTCGTAAGCGAAGTTGCGCTCGCCCTGGTGTTGCTGGTCGGTGCGGGATTACTCATACAGACCTTTCTCAAGTTGCGTGATCAATATTCCGGGATGCGGCCGGAGAATGTTCTGACTCTGCGGACCGTTCTGCCTCGCAGCAAGTATCCTGAACAAACACAGAAAGCAGCCTTTATCAAGCAGGTCTTGGAGCGCGTGACGTCGCTGCCGGGCGTCGTGTCTGCAGGCTACGCGACGTCGATACCACTTGCCTGGAAAGGTGGGACGAGTGGCTTCTATCCCGAAGGGCGCACGGTTGAGCGCGCGTTGGGCGAGGGTCTTTCATATGACGCCAACCACCGGCAGGTTAGCGCGGACTACCTCAAAACTATGGGTATTCCATTGCTGAAAGGACGAGCCATTAGCGATGGCGATGATGAACGCGCGATGCCGGTGGCAATGGTCAACGAAACAATGGCGCGTCAGTACTGGCCCGGAGAAGAGGTCATTGGCAAGCGTTTCAAACTGGGAGATCCGGAAGAAGATATTCCCTGGATCACTATCGTCGGTGTGGCTGGCGATGTGCGACAGATGGGAGTTGATGAGCCGGTCAAGGCCGAGATGTATTTGCCGTACGGGCAAATCAAAGATTTCGCATTTTATTCTCCTCGCGATTTGGTGATTCGGACTTCAGTCGATCCGTTGAGTGTAATGCCTGCCGTCCGCAACGAGATTCACCAAGTCGATCCCGCACAGCCGATCTCAAATGTTCGCACTATGGACGAAGTGCTGGGAGAGGAGACTGCGTCCAGACGTTTGGGAATGACTTTGCTGACGATCTTCGCGGCGTTGGCACTGCTGTTGGCTACAATCGGGATTTACGGTGTGCTTGCGTATTTCGTTGTGCAGCACATGCAGGAGTTTGGTGTTCGAGTCGCATTGGGGGCCCAGCGTCGCGACATTCTGGCCCTGGTATTGAAAAAGGGAATGGCCTTGACGTTGGTCGGTGTCGTCATCGGGCTCGCAGTTGCATTTGCGTTAACCCGACTAATGGCAAGCTTGCTATACGGAGTCGGCACCACCGATCCGCTAACTTACGCGTCATTGGCAGTGTTGCTGACCGTCGTCGCTCTGATTGCGTGCTATGTACCTGCGCGCCGCGCAACGAAGGTGGATCCGATGGTGGCACTGACGTACGAATGAAGGGATTTTAGATTTTGGATTTTCGATCTGAGATCTGAGATCTGAAATCTGAGATTGAAATATGAGATCTGAAATTTAACCTCTCAGATCGGCGGAATTCATCCGAACGCTGCCGGCGTTACCAGGATCAGAGATCCGCGAATCAGCAATCAAAAATCAAAACTCGCAAATCTAAAATCAGAACGGGTGCGCATGGAAACTCTAATCAAAGACATTCGCTACGGAGCAAGAAACCTGGTTAAGAGGCCGGGGCTGACTTCAATTATCGTGATCACGTTGGCCCTCGGCATAGGCGCGACGACTGCAATTTTCAGTGTGGTGAATGCCGTTTTACTTCGTCCTCTACCTTTTTCCGATCCTGATCGGTTAGTAGCCGTAGCGAAAATAGATTTAAAGCAGGGCGAGCTCGTTAAGTTCAACCCCTGGCCCGATTTTGCTGACTGGCGCTCACAAAACCAGTCGTTTGAGAGGATGGCCGGCTATGCCACCCGCGATATCACCTTGACTGGCTTAGGAATACCCATGCGCCTGCGCGGAGGGATGGCGACCTCAGATCTCTTTCCACTGCTCGGCGTCTCTCCCCAATTGGGACGTGCCTTTACCCCGGAAGAGGATCAACCCGGGGCACACTCAGCAATTCTCAGCCACGGATTTTGGCGCAATCACTTCGGCGCCGATCCCAACGTTGCAGGAAAACCGCTCACCATCAATGGCCGCCCCTATCAAATTGTCGGGGTGATGCCGCAGGGCTTTGCCTTTCCGTTCAAACCGGACGCAGTGGAAGTTTGGATCAATGCGGGCATCGACGGTGAAGGGAAAGCTCCTTTAATGCAGCAACGCGGCAACCACTATTTGGAAGTCATTGGACGGCTCAAGCCCGGCGTCAGTCTGGGGCAGGCACAGGCTGAGATGGGTCGCATCGCCGCGAGTCTCGCGAAAGATTATCCGGACACCAACTCCCAATTCGGAGCCACTGCGGTTCCTTTCTTTCAGGGTTTGGTGGGTGACGTGCGGTTTGTGCTGCTGTTGTTGTTCGGTGCAATTGGCTGCGTGTTACTAATCGCATGTGCCAACGTTGCGAACCTATTGCTGGCGCGGGCAACCTCACGCGAGCGTGAGATGGCCATCCGTGCAGCTCTCGGCGCTAGTCGATGGCGTGCGATTCGTCAGCTGCTGACTGAGAGCGTTTTGTTATCTCTTCTGGGCGGAGCTGCTGGCCTTATCGTTGCAATTTGGGGTACGCAATTGCTACTCGCTTTTGTTCCCCCCAAACTGCCACGGGTCGCGGAAACAGTAGTCGATGCACGCGTGCTCGGATTCACTCTCGTCACTTCAGTGTTAATTGGAATTCTCTTTGGCCTCGCGCCGGCCTGGCAGGCTTCGAAGACTGAATTGACCACAGCGTTGAAAGATGGCGGACGAGGACAAGGCGACGGGCTGCGCGGTAACCGCATTCGAAACTCTCTCATTGTCGCCCAGGTAGCGATTGCCTTTTGCCTGCTGGTATGCGCAGGGTTGCTGATCAATAGCTTCTGGCGATTGCGGCAGGTGAATCCTGGCTTTGATCCCAATAACCTGCTCACCTTCAAAGTAAGTTTACCGGCAACGAAGTACGAAAAGCCTGAGCAGGTCGAAAACTTTTATCAGCAGCTGGTCTCGCACCTGGAACCTCTTCCGGGAGTGCAGGGAGTTAGCGCCGTTACTCCGCTACCGCTCAGTGGAGACAATGCTGATGTGGGCTTCGCTATCGAAGGCGTGCCCAACAATTCCTCGACGCCGTTTCCAAACGAAACTTTTCTGCGCGTGGTGCGCAATGGGTATTTTCAAACTATGGGGATTCCACTGGTGCAGGGTCGGGTGTTCGATGCGCGAGACACTCTTGAGTCCACCCCCGTCGTTATCATTAACGAGAATCTGGCGCGCCGGTATTTTCCGAACCAAAACCCGCTCGGCCGTCGAATTAATCCCAGCTTCTCGACCGACAAACGTGGTGTGTTGTGGCGAGAAGTAATCGGTGTTGTTAAGGATGTGCATCATGCCAGCCTGAGCACAGAGTCCGGCGCGGAGAGTTATGTGACCCAAGCCCAGGCACCCTGGAACACCATCATGCTGGTCGTGCGAACGAGCGGCGATCCGGAGAAACTTACAGAGGCAATCCGGCGGGAAGTTGGCAGTCTCGACAAAGATTTACCCGTGTACAACTTGAAAACGATGGAGCAGCGGATTAGCTCCTCGTTTGTTCAGCCGCGGTTTCAAACATTACTACTGGGCATCTTCGCAGGGGTTGCCTTGCTGTTGACTGCAGTTGGCTTATACGGCGTGCTGGCTTATTCGGTAACTCGTCGCACTCACGAGATTGGAATTCGCATGGCACTGGGCGCACGACGGTCAGACGTGCTGAAACTAATTGTTCGCAACGGGCTGGGGATGACTCTACTTGGAATGACCATAGGACTTGTGGGAGCGTTTGCCGTCACGCGACTAATTTCGAGTTTGTTATTCGGTGTGACTCCAACCGACAAGGTCACGTTCATAACTGTGTCGCTGATCTTGATCGGAGTCGCATTGCTGGCTTGCTACCTTCCGGCGCGTCGGGCCACCAAAGTCGATCCATTGGTAGCGCTCAGGTACGAATGAAGTAAGTAGTACTTTGTGCTTAGTACTTAGTACTTTGTACTTTGTACTTGGTCCTTTGTA
>DASSCG010000108.1:0-5540 GCA_035697925.1 Pyrinomonadaceae bacterium | reverse complement strand
ACAAGATCAAAAGCTAAGGTAGTTTTACGTAGGGAATGCCCCGCAAGATGATTCTTTGTCGGCGCGCAACCCTGCGTGGATTGATTTTCGGATTAAAGACCGTGCGAGGATTAGGGATGATAGCCGAAAGAAACGCAGCCTCGCTCGCGCTCAAGCTCGCCGCGGACTTTCGAAGGTAATACTGCGCTGCCGCCTCAGCGCCGTAAATGCCGTCACCCCATTCAATCACGTTCAAATAAATTTCAAGGATTCGTTTTTTTGTGAGCAGACGCTCCAGGAAGATCGTAATGATGGCTTCCTGACCTTTGCGAATGAAAGTCTTGTCGTTTGAGAGATAAAGGTTCTTCGCGAGTTGCTGGCTGATAGTTGAAGCGCCCCGCTTAAAGTCAGGAAGGTAAGGCAGCCAGTCTGATTCAGAATCACCCTCAGCGTTCGCCTCTTTAGCCGCCGCTCGTTGTGCCTCGTCCCAGGCCTTTTGAATTGACTGGTAATCGAACCCATTGTGAGTCACAAAGTTCGTATCTTCGCCAGCCAGCACTGCGCGCTGAAGGTTTGGAGAAATCCGATCAAGAGGAAGCCAGAGCTGCGAGCGCTTAGGCTCCTGTCCACGCGCACGAGTTTCAGCTGCCCTCGCATCAATCAAAGAGGTGGTTCCTGGATTAACGGAACGAAGCCGCGTCACTCGAAAAAGTAGGAACAGCTGGTAGCCAAGAAAGCCTATAAAGATACCGAGGCCGATCAGAAATACCAGCCGAAGGAATTTGCGAAACTTGCTCTTTCGCCGCACCCGCCCTTTTCTCATCTGGTTTCTGTGCCTGCCATTGCCTGGCTAAAGATATGCTCGCTACTCTCGTAAATCCTCTTCGCGGTTCGAATGGTATTGCAATGAATCTCTACTGTGTCATTGATGCTTTCACCGTATCCGCCCGACATCACGGTAACGGCAGGAATCTCTCGCTCGTAACATTCACTCAACACGAGCGCATCGCGTTGCCGTAATCCTTCGATTGAAACTGCCAGGCGACCGAGTTTGTCTCCAACATACGGATCGGCCCCAGCGAGATAAAACACGATATCGGGTTCGTGCTGAAAGACGCGTGGGAGATGTTGGGCCAAGGTGGCTAGATAAGCAGCATCGCCAGTGCCATCGGGTAACTCGATATCAAGGCTAGATTGAACTTTGAACAGGGGATAGTTTTTCGCGCCGTGTACCGAGAAGGTGAACACGTTTTTATCATGTGCGAAAATCGTGGCTGTGCCGTTGCCCTGATGCACATCGCAGTCGACAATCGCCGGCCGAGAAACGAGTCCCTCCTGTCGAAGCGCTGCAATTGCAATGGCAACGTCGTTTAAAACACAAAATCCCTCTCCGCGGTCCGGAAAGGCGTGATGGGTACCGCCGGCTAGATTTGAACCGATACCGTCGTCCAAAGCGGCCCTTGCTGCTCCGATTGTTCCGCCGACAGCGTAAAAGGACCTTCGCACAAGGGATTCGGACCAGGGCAGGCCAAGCCGCCGCAATTCGTTGCTGCGTAGCGCGCCTGTGCATAGACGCGAGATATAGTCTTCCGTATGGACCAGTAGTACATCCTGCTCTGAAGCAGGCTCGGGTTGGATCAGATCTGCTAAGCCCACTGTGCCCTCGGCCAGAAGGACGTCCCTGACCAGTTCAAATTTTCTTATAGGGAAGATATGACCATCGCCGATGTCAGCGTAGTAATAAGGTGTGTAGAAGACTCGCATGTTCTGAACGGATGATAACCTGCGCTCGCCGTTTTGGAAAAAAGTACTTCTTATCAGAACTGGAAACGATGGCGACCGGATGCAGGCGGTTGACGCTGTTGAATGGTGAACTCCGATTTGCTACCGCTTCCGGTCCGGTTTGCAGAGCCTCTACGGCGGCTCGTTGACACTCCAGCCGCCCCAAGCTAATCTGTTGTCCCGTGAATCTTACGGGCGAAAATTCTCAAAAAAACTCCCAATCAAAAGCAGTTGTCCTTATCCCTGCCCGTTTTGCTTCGACACGTCTGCCAGGAAAAGCGCTCCTGGATATCGACGGCAAGCCAATGATCTGTTGGGTCACCGAACGCGCTATGGCTGCTGCGAACGTATCGCGCGTCATTGTGGCAACAGATGATGACCGCATCATCGATGTAGTCCGATCATCCGGTTGTGAAGCGATCAAAACCAGGCCGGATCATGCGAGCGGAACGGATCGGGTGGCTGAGGTGGCGGACACTCTCGATGACGTTGACATCATTGTCAACCTCCAGGGAGATGAGCCGCTGGTGGCTACGAAAACGATCGAACGAGCCATCGAAGCGAGCATTGATGATAGCGTTGGGATAGTTACAACCTGGGAAGCTATTGAGACTCCAGCAGACGTATTAAATCCGGATGTGGTTAAAATTGTCGTAGATAGCTCGGGCCGCGCTCTTTATTTCTCGAGATCGCCGGTGCCTTATCCTCGTGACGCGGTGCGCAAGCATGTGACGCTTGAGACCGCACTTCGAAACGAGCCAGGCCTCCTCGGCCAATTCCGCAAGCACACTGGTTTATACGTTTACCGCAAGGAGGTGTTATTACAGTTTACCAAGTGGCCGCAATCACCCCTTGAGCGAGCAGAATCGCTGGAACAGTTGCGGGCACTCGAGCACGGAGTGAAGATCAAAGCGATTGAAGCTTCAAGTCCGTCAATTGGCGTCGACACCAGGGAAGACCTTGAACGCGTTCGAGCCACTCTGCAGAAGGAACATTTGGAGTTTGCGGTCGAGCGTTTTAAGTCTCGATTCCTGAATTAGCTGGAGAATTACGGATGGCCGATTGGATTGGATTGGGATTTATTATTTTTCTAGTCTTATGCGGATTGTGGGGGCTGTCGCATTTGGGCAAGCCATACAGTCTGACCACGGAAGAATTTGAGAAGCGTGCACACGAAGCGCCCGGCATGCTTAGCGCTGGAATATCGGGATTACAAAAGATGCTCGACCCGGCGGCTGGGAAAGCGATGGAAGTTCAGGAAGATTTTAAGCAGGGTTACTACAACGGCGAACAAGAATCCGGTGACAAACCTGAGGCCGGAGACGTTCATGAGGCCGGAGATGTTCACAAGGAAGAAATGTAATTCGAGCGCGAAGCTCTCAACTGCTAGAGTGAAGCAGAAGATTACGAGGAGAAATGAATGCCTAAATATATTTTTGTAACAGGCGGCGTGGTTTCGAGTTTAGGAAAAGGTTTAGCGGCGTCGTCGATAGGCTGCTTGCTGGAAGCTCGTGGTCTTAAAGTGGCTCTGATCAAGCTCGATCCATATATCAACGTAGACCCGGGCACGATGTCGCCTTTTCAGCACGGCGAAGTCTTTGTCACCGATGACGGGGCTGAGACGGATCTGGATCTCGGACACTATGAACGTTTTACTCATGCTCATTTATCTCAGGCAAACAATTGGACCACGGGACGCATTTATCTTTCAGTTATAGAAAAAGAGCGACGAGGGGATTACCTGGGCAAGACAATTCAGGTGATTCCTCATATTACGAATGAGATTAAAGCTGCAGTTCGAACGGTGGCTGAAAACGATCAACCGGACGCTGTTATCGTAGAGATCGGGGGCACGGTAGGCGATATTGAATCTCTGCCGTTCCTGGAAGCCATCCGTCAAATGGGCAACGAAGAAGGGGCAGGCAATACGCTTTTTGTGCATGTAACACTGGTGCCCTTCATCGCTGCCGCAGGCGAGCTGAAAACGAAACCAACCCAACACTCAGTTCGAGATCTAAGGGAGATTGGTATTGCTCCAGATGTGCTGTTATGCAGATCCGAGAGACCGCTGTCCCATGACTTGCGCTCGAAGATTGCTCTGTTCTGTAACGTAAAAGAATCGGCAGTAATCAGCGCGATGGATGTGGACACGATCTATGACGTACCGCTGGCGTTTCATGAACAGGGATTAGATGAGTTGATAGTCACACAGCTTGGTTTTGGCGCACGTGCTTCTCAGACTGAGCTTGCAGAGTGGCGAGACCTCGTTGGAACTATTAAAGAGCCGTCCGGCGGAGAGACGTCTATCGCGATAGTGGGAAAGTATGTTGAGCTTGAAGATTCTTACAAGTCGCTGCGTGAGGCTCTGACCCACGGAGGCGTGGCAAATAAGCTGCGCGTGAGCGTGAAGTGGATTGAGTCGGAGGAACTAATGAATGACGACTATGAATCCCGACTCAGAGATTTTGACGCGATACTTGTACCTGGGGGTTTTGGCAAACGCGGAGTGTCCGGAATGATCCGGGCGATATCTTACGCCAGGCGTCGTCGTACTCCTTATTTCGGAATTTGCCTCGGTATGCAAACCGCCTGTATTGAATACGCGAGAAATGAATGCGGTCTTAAAGACGCCGATTCAACCGAGTTTGATGCTGACACGCCCTACCCGGTCATCTTTAAGCTAAGGGATCTGGTCGACGTCGAAGAGTTGGGCGGAACAATGCGCTTGGGGGCATGGCCGTGCAATCTCGTACCTGGGTCACTTGCCAGTGACGTTTACGGTGGGGCCACCGAAATCAGCGAGCGACATCGTCATCGTTATGAATTTAATCCGGAATTTCGCGCAACTCTCGAACGCTCGGGTCTTATTTTTAGCGGTGTTTCACCGGACCAGAGGTTTGTCGAGATAGTTGAACTACCGCGTGAAATCCATCCGTGGTTCCTCGGTTGTCAATTTCATCCTGAGTACAAATCAAAGCCGCTTGATGCGCATCCCTTGTTTGCTTCGTTTGTGCGGGCCGCTTATGAAAACCGCCTTCAAAATGAAACGGCAATGGATAAGAACGGCGAGCCCGAGGTAATAACTCACGAACGGGTCAGCGTCACGAGCGCAGACTAAGAGGTGATTGCATTAGAGTTCAGATAGAAACGCCGCGGTTACACCTCGAACAATTTACGTTAAGTGACCTTGATGATCTTTTCCAGATTCGTTCGGATCCCGAGGTCATGAGGTTTATCACCGGTGTACCCTCCACCAGAGAGCAGGCACAAGCGGCCCTGGCGAAGCATCTGAACCGTTGGCAAGTCCACGGGTTCGGACATTGGGCTGTTCGCTTTAAGAATGATCGCAGGCTATTGGGCTGGTGCGGCCTGGATTTCCTCGACACCACTCCTGAAATCGAAGTGGGCTACGGACTCGCTCGTCCCCACTGGGGCCTCGGCATCTCGACTGAGGCTGCAAGGGCGAGTCTGGAATACGGCTTTGAACAATTGCACCTCGATCGGATCGTCGCAGTAGCTTATCCCGAAAACACTGCTTCCAGGCATGTGATGGAAAAGCTGGGAATGCAGTACGTCAAGAATGGGTTTTACTATGGCGCAAATCTTGTTTATTACGAAATTGCAAGCGCCGAATTTAAGATGAGTGCATCTAACCGTATTTTGCGGGATAATTCCTGAACCTCGCCCCCAGGCGCGAATCCACTATGCTCCACTGCCCAATATGCGGACGGCAATTTTTTCCCGGGACTCAGATTTGTCCAGAAGACCACGCGACGCTG
>DASSCG010000107.1:0-2441 GCA_035697925.1 Pyrinomonadaceae bacterium | reverse complement strand
AATACTCGATGTTCTTTGCGACCTCTTCTTCATTTTGAACTCCCTGTCCTCTGATATAGAACTTGTGCTATTTAGGCGGCCTTCCGCAAACCAAGGCTCTTGTACGCGATGGGCTGAATCTTCTTGGATCGCTCGGAGCGGTCCAATGATTCACTGTGCGAAACGCCCCGCCCATGAATTACCCTGACGGAACAATGCGCTCGGTTTGCAACCGCCGCGGAGGTGCTACCCCCCAACAGTCGCTTTAACCCACGTCGCTGATGCCTCCCAACAACTATGAGATCAGCATGCCAATTCTTCGCGCGATCAATGATTCGTCTAGCTGTCCGACCTGCGATGACTTCACCGGAGATCTTCAACGGAGTACCTTTTAGGACGTTCACGCTGTCTCCGATTGCACGATGCGCCCAGTCAGTTCTTTTGCCACGGAAGAATCCGATCTCCTCGAGTGAATAAATCATCGGATTGATTACGCTCACTACCTTCAATTCGGTGTCTGCCGGCCAGATCGTTTCCGCGACTGCCTCCGATGCAACCAATGAAACATCAGACCCGTCCGTCGCAAGTAATATTCTCATGGGCCGATTAATAGCAAATGGATTGGTGTCGCCGGTAGAACGAACGATTTCGACTGAACAGGGGGCGTTGTCAACAACCCTCTTCGCAACACTACCAAGCATCCAATTCCTAAAGTCGGTCCGATTATGCGCGCGAATGAAAATCAAATCCGCGGACCACTTTTCCGCTGTGAACCAAATTAAGAAATCAGGATTTCCACGCATCACGGTGACCTCAGCCTGAATGCCGACTGCTCGAAGACGATTTAGCGCCAGGGCATTAATCTGTTCTCCTCTTCTCCGCATCTCGTGTCTTACTGCGGCAATTCCGTAACCGTGCTCACGCCAGGTTTCAAGCGGAATTTCTCCGTCCTCAATGATCGACACCACGCGAGCCTCGGTTCCATTAGGCCACGAGCGAGCCGTGATTTCGCTAAGAAGGATCTCCAACGTAGTCACCGAATCTACTGCAAGCAAGAGTCTCATTGTATTTCTCCGAACAACCATCTACCGATGCTTTGAGGCAACGCACTCAATCAGGCAGCGGGTTTCAAGTATTGGTCAGTCCAGTTTTTCGAGCGCACGATTTCGACCGAGCAATGCGCTCCCAATACGATCGCTTCAACGGCTTTCCCAAGCCCGCGAATTTCAGAACCATCGCTTTGACGGCCCAATCCGTGCGAGTCGATGAATATGCAATCGGCAGAGAGGTCGCGAGCCTCCCGCAAAAGTACGTCTTCCGGCTGTCCATACTTGATGCCGACTGAGACTTCCAGACCTGTCATTCGCAACCTATCTGCCTGTCTCTCCAGCGCGACGCCCGTCTCCAATTCCCCTACTGGATCACGGGGACCACTCTTTCGCACCGCAACAATGCTTGCTTCGCTGCCTGCCGGCCAAAACCGCTCCGCCACCGCTTGGACCACTTGGTCTATTGAGTCAGATTCATCTACGCCGATCAAGATTTGTACTGGAGCATCACCGTTTCGGTCACACCGGCGCGCAATTCGAACTGAACAAGGGGCGTCTCGAGCAACTTTAAGAGCCGGTCCAACATAATCAGTTATGTGTGGTGACGGGCTGTTCTTTGCTCCTAATATGATGAGTTCCGCTCCCCAGCTTTTCACCTTTCGCAGAATTTCACTGGCTACTGCCATTTCCTGCATGACCTCAGTCTTCACAGTTCCTGAAGGAAAGACCGAACGGATGCGGCGGTCAGCCTCGAGTGAAAGCACCCGCTGCTCTTCGTGATCTCTTAGTGCCGGAACGAAGGAAGACATTCCAGAAGTCAACAGCTTCATTCGACGAGCGCTGACTGCATGAGTAATCTCGTACGGCGACAACGGCAACCATACGTGCGTTACTGCGACAAGCGCTTCGAGTTGCGGTGGCAGGCCAGCCCTTTTCAGGTTGTCCAGAGCTGTTTCGGCACTTTCCGATCCGTCATACGGAATGAACACTTTAAGTTTTCCGTTTTTAAGCGCCGAAGTGGGCATGGCGCGCGACGAGCGCTCAAAGCTCACCTCATTCCTAATTATTTGCGATGACATATTATCCTCTCAGATTCAAATGATTGCTTCTCTGGCTTTCCCATTTCAGATCTGTTGGCGCCCTCTCACATACAAAGCTGCAGGTCGCGGAGGGTGATAAAAGGCACCAACCATTGCCCACTGGTCCAAATCAAAACGACGCCGCGCCCCGCAACTTACACACGTCCGATAAGTCTCGTTGTCTCGCGTAAATGGAAGACTCATCCGGAGGTGCCAACATCCAAAGGCCCGTCTCAAGACGCCGGTAATCGCCCGGAACCGAGCCGATATAACAGTCCATGAATCCATACCATCGTGTTCAATGAGTGCCTCCATCACCAACATCTCCTCTCCT
>DASSCG010000106.1:0-5094 GCA_035697925.1 Pyrinomonadaceae bacterium | reverse complement strand
TGATCTACGAACGCGTCGATTTTCCCTGGATGCTTGTGCCTGGCTCATCGCTCATCTCGCACGGCTGGAGACCCGAAACAGGTTTCATCAAACATACCTGGAACCATTACAGCGAGCATACAATCCTGCAGCTGCTAGCCATTGGTTCACCTACTCATCCGATTAGCCCCGGGGCCTGGCTGGCATGGCAAAGGATGCGGCTTACCTACGCCGGTCATACCTATTTAACTTTTCGATACGCGCCGCTCTTTATCCACCAGTACTCGCAAGCGTGGATCGACTACCGCGATCAGGAAGAAAGGTGGTATCCGTACACGAATTACTTCGATAACTCAGTTAAAGCTACCCTCGCACACCGGGAGTTTTGCCTGAGCCTGTCAGATAAATTCCCTGGATACTCAGAGAACGTCTGGGGCATCACTGCTTCTGACAGCGAGAAAGGATACACGGCGTGGGGTGGACCGCCACCCTCGCGCAACATTGACGGTACCGTCGTGCCTTGCGCACCGGGTGGTTCTCTAATGTTTACTCCAGAGATTACGCTGGCGGCGCTACGGACGATGCATCAACGATGGGGAGCCCGCATCTATGATCATTACGGGTTCGTGGATGCATTCAATCCAAACACCGGCTGGGTTAACCCTGACGTCATTGGCATTGATGTCGGCATCACCCTGCTAAGTGCTGAGAACCTGAGGACCGGGAACGTCTGGCGGTGGTTCATGCGCAATAAGGAGATTCCACGAGCCATGCAGCTAATCGGATTTCGAAAGGCTCGAGGGCGTCTTCGAACTCCGGCCGCACGACGGGTAAATCCTAAATCTGTATGGCATTACAAACTATCCGCAGATTCCGCAGATTACACAGAAACACTCAGGCAGTAAGACAACTTACTCAAAACACTGTGTGGCTCAGTTGTTTCTTCTAATCGGTGTAATCTGCGGATAGCGCGCTGTATGACTTGATCCGTGATCTCATCTGGCCGCAACTTCAAACGTTGCTTCGATCAGGTTTTCTGAGTCTGGACCAACAAACACCTTGAACTCACCCGACTCGACCACAAAACGAAGATCACGATTATAGAAACCCAGATGCTCGGGACCGAGTGTGAACTGGACCCGCCGCTTTTCACCGGGCTGCAGGGCAATGCGCTCAAAGCCCTTCAGTTCCTTGACCGGTCGTGTGACACTCGAGGCTTGGTCTCGAATGTAGAGTTGCGCTACCTCATCGCCCGCGCGTTTCCCGGTGTTCTCCACTTCAACAGTCACCGTTAACCGCCCGTCCGGCGGTATGCTCTTTGCGCTTAACCTCAAATCTGTGAACTTAAATTGAGTGTAGCTAAGGCCATAGCCAAAAGGGTAAAGCGGTGTCACCGGCACATCCAGGTACTTTGAGGTGTATTTCTGATCAGTTGGTGGCCGCCCAGTACTCTTGTGGTTATAGTAGATGGGCACTTGTCCGAGGGTGCGGGGGAACGTGACAGGTAACTTGCCGCCCGGATTAACGTCGCCGAACAGCACATCGGCGATAGCCGGACCAGCCTGAGTTCCCGCAAACCAGGTCTCCAGAATTGCCGGCGAGTTCTCAGCCAACCAGTTGATCGTTAAAGGCCTCCCGTTCATCAAGACGATAACGTAAGGCTTGCCTAGCGAATGGATCGCCTGGATCAATTCCATCTGCCGGCCGGGAAGATCTAGTGATGTGCGCGATGCCGCCTCACCGCTCATATCCGCAGTCTCACCTACGGCGAGAATAACAACCTCAGATTCACGCGCGGCACGCACGGCCGCTTCGATCGAATTCGGGCCAGCGGGAGTCGTTGCGCTCCTGGCTGCCTGAATGTTGGCGGCGGATGCTACGTTCGTTCCGCCTGCTGTCTCAGCAGTAGCGGGCTTCTCGTCATAGTTACCCGTCACGCCGCGTCCCTCAATTGCCACTCCTTTGGCGTGAAGAATTTTCGCCCCTGGCACTTTTTCTTTGATCCCTGCCAGTAAGGTAACTGCATCAGCGGCTCGCCCATCGCCTGCCCATGATCCGAGCATGGCTCTGGGGTCATCCGCCAACGGGCCAATTACCGCGATTGATTTAATACTCTTATTGAGCGGCAACGTACTTCGCTCGTTCTTTAAGAGCACCATCGATCGTGCGGCAATCTCACGCGCTGCGGCGATATTTGCGGGGCTGAAAACGACCGCCTTTTCACGAGCCTCATCAGCGTAAGGTCTGTCGAAAAGCCCGAGGCGAAATTTGATCCGCAAGATGCGCCGCACGGCCTCGTCGATGGTCTCTTGCCTGACCTTGCTCGAACGCAGGAGCTCGGCACCATGCTTAATATAAAATCGGCTGACCATCTCCATGTCAGTGCCTGAATTTAGCGCATGCTGAGCCGCTTCCGCTTCAGTAGCCGCTAGCCTGTGGTTCATCAACTCCAGTACTGCCGTGTAATCACTAACCACGAAGCCATCAAACTTCCATTCTCCCCGCAACACCTGCGTGAGTGTGAACGGATTACCGGTCGTGGGCACACCGTTGAGATCGTTGAAGGCGCTCATCAGGGTCCCGACACCCGCATCAACTGCTGCCTTGAACGGCGGAAAGTAGATCTCGCGCAGAGTCCTCTCAGACATGTCTGTAGTGTTGTAATCGCGTCCAGCTTCAGCCGCGCCGTAGGCAACCCAGTGCTTGGCGCAGGCGACAACCTTGTCCGGCGCGCTGTAGTCGGTGCCCTGAAATCCACGAACTCGCGCCCTGGCCATCACCGAACCCAAGAAAGGATCTTCACCTGAACCTTCGACAATTCGGCCCCATCTGGCATCGCGCGCGATATCAACCATCGGCGCAAACGTCCAGTGGACTCCGCTGGCCCGCGTCTCTGCTGCGGCAATACTCGACGCGCGCTCCACGGTCGCGGGATCCCAACTACTCGCCTCACCAAGGGGGACAGGAAAGATCGTGCGATAGCCGTGGATCACGTCGAAACCGAAGATTACTGGAATTTTCAAACGCGATTCCTCGACTGCAACTCGTTGCAGCTCATTTGTCAGCTTTGCTCCACGCACGTTCAAGGTCGAGCCAAGCAAGCCCTTGCGGATGAGTTCTGGATGCTCTGGCCGGTATTTTCCATCTGCGTGCCCATCGAGTTGCTCAAGCTGCCCGAGCTTTTCCTCGAGCGACATCTTCGCGAGCAATGCATCGATTCGCCTCTCAATATCAGCCTGCTGCGTTGGCGCAGCGGCGACAGAAAACAGTGACACGAGCAGCCCAATGATGAGCAGTAGACTCGTTGGCCTCACAACTCTCATTAATGAAACCCTCCTTCAATGCGACCAGAAGAGAATTGCGGAATTAAATCTTAGTTGGGGACAGCCGCGACTATAACAAAGCCCTCACAGGGTGTGAAGATAATTCGCTTAATATTTGCGAACACTGATAATGAAGACCGAGGTGAGTCTACTCAATGGCAATCTCCGCCAGCACGGGCAAATGGTCTGAAGGAAACCTTCCATCCCATGTATCCGAAAGTGCTCCATGTTGAAGCACCCTAACGTTTCCTTTTACGAGGACATAATCGATCTTCATATCAGGAATAAGGGCCTTGAATTCATTGAACGTCGAAGTGGGACCATGATGGCCATGCCGAGACAGATAACGAGCATCTCCCAATGAGGACTGGGAACCGATCTCTTTTTCCAGAATCTTACCGGTCAGAATCTGATAACCAATAGAAGATTCATTGAAATTGAAGTCTCCGGTTACGACAACCGGTAATCGGCCAGCAATTGTGCTGATACGCTTCAACAAGAGCTTGGCACTTTCTTCGCGCGCTTGCACTCCACGATGATCAAAGTGGGTGTTGAAGTGAAAAAAGAGCTTGCCGGTTGTAGTGTCCTTTATCTTAAGCCACGTTACGATCCGCGGGTAATCAGCATCCCAGCCCTTGCCAGGCACGTCAGGAGTCTCGGACAACCAAAAGGTTGAGCTTTCAACGCGGCTGAACCGGGCCTTGCGGTACATGATCGCCGAAAATTCTCCTCCAGCTTTGCCGTCATCGCGGCCGACACCTACCCAGCCATAATCAGGCAGCAACTTTTCAAGATCCCTCATCTGTCGTTCAAGTGCTTCCTGCACTCCCACGAGGTCTGCTTGATGAAAACGGATCATACTCGCCACGAGTTCTTTGCGGTTCGGCCAGGCATTTTCTTTGTCGCGCGGTTCGTCGTAACGGATGTTGAAGCTCATGACTCTTATATAACGAGCTCCCTCCCGATAACCGGCACTTGAAGGAGATACTTTGATGCTGCCCGATATTAGGAAGCATCCTGCTACAATTATTAAGATCCTGCTTAATTGCCTCACTGTTGCCTCCGCTACGATCTTTCGCATCGCTAAAAAGGGACTGCGATTGTTCAGTAAACATAGACCTAGCGACACAGAACCAGGAGATTCCAAAAGCAATGCAGCTGGTGGGTTTGCGTCGTTACAACCAAAGTCCCAGAGTTGTTCGTCAGGCTCTGCGGAAAGCAGCGTAGTCCCCGTCATCGCGCCGCCTCGTAGATTACCCGACCGTCTCTGATGGTGTACCTCACAGCCGCGAATGCCCTTACGTCCTGCAAAGGATTTCCATCGAAAATAACGAGGTCCGCGACGAGTCCCGGAGCAATACGCCCAAGCCGGCCTGAGTCGCCAAACTTTTTAGCTGGCGCAGTTGTGAGTGCCTCCAGGATCTGTTGATATGTCATCCCCGCTTGCGCCATCAGCTCATATTCGTCTTTGGGATCGTAGTCGTCCATTCCTGCGTCCACATCAGTGCCAAATAACACCACGCCTCCAGCAACGAGCCAGGCGCGTAATTGGCCGATATTCGTCTGCGTCCACTGATCACGCAACGCGGCTCGATCACGAAGGAGCGCCGTCCACACTTTCAAGGTTGGTATCAGTGCGACTCCCTTCCTTTTCATTGCGGTTATTACAGCTTCGTCCCAAGGACCCGAGATCGGAGTAGTGTGCGCAAGTACATCGACGCCGCCCTCAACAGATGCCATCAACCCTTCTCGGTTGTGTGGATGGACAAAAACAAGTTTGTGGCGCCGATGA
>DASSCG010000105.1:0-6863 GCA_035697925.1 Pyrinomonadaceae bacterium | reverse complement strand
CGAACGCATCAAGGATTCACCGATTAGAAAACCATTGTATCCAAGCTGCTGCAACCTTCTCAGATCATTCGCGGAATTTAAACCACTTTCAGAAATCATTAACCCGTCGGCGGGGGCTTCCCGCACTAGTTCCGCGGATGTATCAACTGAAACCGAAAATGTTTTCAGATCTCGATTGTTCACACCGATGAATCTCGCCCCAGTGTCTACCGCTCGCTTCAATTCTGCCTTCGTATGCACCTCGACCAGAGCGACCATTCCTAGTTCATCCTCAGCCAGTTCACGCAGCGAGACTAATGACTCGTCATCCAAAGCCGAAACAATCAGCAGTAGCGCATCGCCTCCGGCGGCTGCAGTCTCATAAACCTGATACTCATCAAAAATAAAGTCCTTTCGCAGTACCGGAAGCGAAACCGCAGCCCGCACGGATCTCAAGTCCTGTAGCGACCCCCCAAAATAATCCTCCTCAGTAAGCACTGAAATTGCGACCGCTCCTCCGGCTTCGTAAAGACGCGCCATTCTTTCAGGACGCATGTCGTCACGAATCAAGCCTTTGGAAGGAGACCTACGTTTGAACTCGGCAATAACATTGATGCGATCGTTGCAGAGTACCTTAACCAACCGGTGAGGCTCGGTCGAAGCCCTCACTGAACGCGCGTGTTCGCGCATTCGTTCAAGCGGCCGGTAACGTTGATTGGCAATTCTCTTCTTCTTGCTAGCTATGATTTCGCTGAGTATGTCCATTCCTTGAAACTCTCGATCTAGTTTAATGCTTGGCCGCCCTGGATCAGTGAACACTCGGTGCACGTCGTCTAGCCATTACGCGCGCCTCATGCTATTCGTCCTATTGATCAACTCTTCCATTTTCCCTTGTGCGGCACCGCTGTCGATGCTTTCCTCGGCAACTCTTGCTGCTGACCGCAAGTCCGTGGCTACGTCTCCGATAAAGAGAGCCGCCGCAGCATTGGCAATTATTAGTGCCCGCGCTTCATCTCGACGCTTACCTGATAGTACTTCACGAATGATTTTAGCATTTGCTTCCGCGTTCCCTCCCCTCAAGTGTTCCAGGCTTCCGCGCCATAATCCGAAGGCTTTCGGATCGATGTCGAAGCAACTTACTTCCTCGCCTTTAACTTCCGCCACCCGTGTTTTATTGGCCAGTGTGATTTCGTCCAACCCATCATCTCCGTGAACCACCCAAGCTCGTTCGGTGCCTGAAGCGGCAAGCACCCTGGCCATCCTCTCGACGAGATCTCTTTTCCAAACACCGATAATCTGTCTGGGCGCCCCCGCCGGGTTGCTCAGTGGTCCTAGTAAATTGAAGGTTGTGTGAATTCCCAGTTGGCGACGAATCCCGGCCACCCGAGCGGTCGCTCCGTGATAAATGGGCGCGAACATAAAACAAATGCCGATCTCATTCAGACACTCCTCAGACACCTCTGGGACAGCGTTGACGTTTACTCCCAGCGCGGAAAGTAGATCAGCGCTCCCGGATTGGCTGCTTGCCGCGCGATTACCATGCTTGGCCACTGGTAGACCGGCTGCGGCAACGACGAAAGCGGCCGCCGTTGAAATATTAAACGTCTTCGCCAGGCTTGACCCAGTTCCGGCAGTGTCAATGAAACACGAATGACGGGAAGTAATGCGGATTGCACGCCTGCGCAGTGCAGTAGCCATGCCCGCCAATTCGTCAATCGTTTCGCCCTTCGACGCCAGGGCAACCAGCACAGCGGCAATCTGCGCATCTGTTGCATCCTCGCCCAACATGGCCTCGAGCAAGTTCTCAGCCTCGTCTCGACTCAAAGCTTCGTGACGAACTAGACGAGGCAAAAACTCTCGCAAGATGTTTTTACTCATAAATGTGAGGTTACAGCTTGAGGAAATTCGCCAACATTTGCTTGCCGCACGCTGTCAGAATTGATTCCGGGTGAAACTGCACACCCTCAAGCTTCATTTGCCGATGACGTAAACCCATGATGACATCATCGGACGTGAATGCGGAGATTTCCAGACAATCCGGCAAGGATGCCTTCTCAACCATCAGGGAATGATATCGGCCCGCTCGAAAGTGATCGTCGATCCCTTGAAATATAGTCTTTCCATCGTGAGAAATCTCAGAAGCCTTTCCATGCATCAAGACGGGCGCGGATACAATCTTGCCACCAAAGGCTTGCCCAATGGCTTGATGGCCCAGACACACTCCTAGAATGGGAATCTGGCCCGCGAAGCGTCTTATGACCTCTAGCGACAACCCCGCATCGTTGGGTGTACCTGGACCGGGCGATATAACGATGCGGCTGGGGCGCAGAGTCGATGCAATTTCCTCAATAGTCACTTCATCGTTGCGACGCACCTCAACTGTTTCGCCGAGCTCACCCAGATACTGGACGAGGTTATAAGTAAAGGAGTCGTAGTTGTCGATTACGAGTAGCATTATGGATTACGCTTCGAGTCTTCCCAGGGCATCACTCCGTGGGCGCCCCTATTTCCTCTTTTCTGCCTCGCCCAGTAGCTTGGCCAGATCCGCTCGTTGGTTCTTAAGCGCCCACTTGGAAGCGGTCACTCCATTCTCATCTCGAAGGCGCGGGTCGGCACCATTATCCAACAAAATCCGCGTCGCTTCTTCGTGGCCATAGACAGCAGCCCACATTAGCGCTGTGCCGCCGACTCGGTTCTGCACGTTCGGATTACTACCCTTCGCGAGGAGCATTTTCACGATCGCCGCATTACCTGTCTGTGCTGCGATATGAAGCGCAGTGTCACCATCGGAGTCCTGAAGGTTAACGTTCAAGTCACGATTCAACAGCCTTGCTACCGTCTCCTCACGCTCGCGCGAAACGTAAAACATCAACACGGTAGCGCCGTTTCCGCCTTGGGCATTCAGGTCGAGACTCCCCTGCCCTACAATAGCTCCTACGATTTCCTCATTCTTATTTTGGAGGGCACGTATAAGCGCTGTTGAGTTCGCTTTATCCCGTCGGTTCACATCTCCGCCGCCCTGCAGCAAAATCTTGATGATTGCTAAATCACCGCGTGTCGCGGCTGCCATCATGGCAGTCTCCCCATTGATTTCATCCGCGCTGTTTGGATCGATACCAGCCGCCAGAAACGCATTCACCGCCAATGCGTCGCTAGCAGCCGCAGCTGCCAGAAAAGACTTTTCGTCAAAGTTGTAACCGCGCAGTTTTAGAAACTGTTTTGCCTGCTCAGGTGTAGGTGTAGCTGCCAGGGGAGCACAGCCGCTGAGCAACGCCAACCCTCCGACCACAACAATCGTTGCGACACACTTCTTGAAGGGCAGCTGGTCCTTTATGAATCTGCTCATTTCACACACTGCGCAACAACGGCGCGGTTGATGCGAACTGCTTTAACCGGCTTGTCTCCGTCCGTCTGGGCCGCATTGATTGCGTCGGCAACTTCGATACCCTTCCGCACTCTGCCAAAGGCAGCAAACTTTGAATTCAAATGCGAACCGTCACCAATAAGTATAAAGAAGTGAGTTGTCGCCGTCTTAGGTTCATCACCACGAGCCATAGAAACGATTCCACGCACATGTTTAATGATGCCGGGTTCGTCGGGCAATCTTCGCGCCGCCCGCTTGGACAGTTCCAGGCCCCACTTCTCACTAGTTGAAAGATTGCCACCCTGAATGACGAATCCTTTGACCACTCGACTGAATGTAGTCGTATCCAATGCGCCAGTCGCAGCAAGGTTGAGAAAATTTCGCACACTCTCCGGAGCCACTTCGGGCATCATTTCGATTTCGATCGAACCCGCTCCAGTCTCGAGCGTGACACACTGCTCGGCCATCTTATCGACTGCAGCGCCATCGAAAGGCTCGGTTGGCGGCGGCGTCTCATCGGACGGTCTCACATTGGCTTTTTTCACCGCGTCGTTAGGATTCTGGGAACTCGGGGACTGGGGGGTCTGTGGACTACCCGGTATCGGAGTCTGCGAGGACGCCACTGTAACTAACATCACGATGCCCATTGAAGCCAAAACCGTCTTGACTAATGCAGTGCATCTTCTTCGTGAACTTTCAGCACGACAGAAACCTTTAGGAGAATCCATCACAATCCCTTTTCAGCAAGTTCAATTGCCCGGAACAAACCTCGCGCTTTATTCACAGTCTCAGCATATTCATGTTCGGGAATAGAATCGGCTACGATGCCAGCACCCGCTTGCACCGAAGCCTTACCGTCTCGCAAAACCATTGTCCTTATCGCAATGCAGGAGTCGAGGTTGTTGGCATAGTCCATATAGAGCACTGAACCCGCGTACACCCCGCGTCGCTGTGGTTCAAGCTCCCTAATGATTTCCATTGCCCGAATTTTTGGTGCGCCGGTCACCGTACCGGCGGGAAAGCACGAACCCAGTGCGTCGAAACGATCGAGTCCATCACGAAGCCGCGCGCGCAAACTGGTAACCAGGTGCTGCACATGTGAATACCTCTCAATATTCATCAACTCCTCTACCTTTACAGAGCCATAGTCCGCAACTCTTCCCAGATCATTTCGTCCCAGATCGACCAACATGGTGTGCTCTGCCACTTCCTTTTCGTCAGTTCGCAAGTCTTCACCAAGCATCCAGTCCTCAGTCTCAGTAGAACCACGCTTTCGCGTTCCGGCAATCGGCCGGTAATCCAGGCGCTGACCGTGACAACGCACTAACATCTCTGGCGACGCGCCCACGATGGTTTCGTCTCCGAGGCGGAGAAAGAACATATACGGCGATGGATTAATAGCTCTCAGCGCCCGGTAAATCTCGAGCGGATCCCCCTTGAACTTAGTCGAAAATTGTTGGGACAGCACGACCTGATAGCAATCGCCTGCTGCGATGAATTCTTGCACCCGGCGCACGGCGGCTTCGAACCCTCTTCGGGTCCAGCTGGATTCCGGTTCGATCTTAGAAGGTCGTGCCGGATGTTTGTGACCAACTCTTGAATGGACACCCTTACGCAGCTTTTCTTCAACCGACCTCGTCCGAGTTACCGCATCGTCATAGAGACTTCTGAGTTTCGAGTGGCTGCCTTGCGCTTCCTCAGTCAGCACAATTGAGACGATCTCCATTCGTTGCCGGAGGCGATCAAATACAACCACGTCACGGTAAAACATCCAAACAGCATCGTCATGGCTTTGCCGTTTATCCTTTGAAGGTTGATTGTCGTTTTTTAGGCTAGGTTCAAACCAGGCTGCAGCGTCGTAACCCAAATATCCCACGGCACCGCCTGCGAAAGGCGCAAGGCCTGAGCGTTGGGCAAGTATTCGTTCTCGGAAATAATCTCGCACCCAATCGGTCGCTACTTTCGGATAAGTCTGGGTTTTTCCGTTTCGCTCAACGAAGGTTTGCGAACCTCGCCCTCGAACAATCATTTGTGGGTCGGCACCCAGAAATGAGTAGCGTGCGATTCGTTCGCCACCTTCAACCGATTCCAACAAGAAGGCGTAGGGTGACTTATCCGCGATACACATCAAGGCCCCGACCGGAGTTTGTAAATCAGCGATCACGGAGCGGACGACAGGCACAACGTTTCCCTCGCGGGCCTGACGTTCAAAGTCGTCGAATGATGACGGTGTTAGATCAAACATCAGATTAGGAAACTGTAGCGCACTCGCCTCAAAGTTATCTATTGGGTGGCTTCAGCGGGGTAAACCTCCCTTCCCAACCTGCGAATAATGGAGACCTTATCTTAAACTTCAACAGGTCTGGTGATGTGAGGTCCTGGCAAGTAACCCTTAGATCAGGAGACTAAAACTCATGGCCCATCAAATCAAACGGTTCGCCGCCAGCCAGTGACCGCCATCAACTACGAGAACAGTACCGTTGATGTATGAGGCTGCATCTGAACAGAGGAACACCGCGGCCTTTTCAATATCTGCGATCTCACCAAAGCGTCCGAGAGGAATTCTTTGCCGCAGTTTTTCTTTGATCGGCTCTGGCACCAATCTCTTCATTCCTTCCGTATCACCAATCGGACCTGGCGCGATGGCATTTACCCGAATGCCGAATCGGCCCCACTCCACAGCAAGGTTTCGCGTTAGCGCATCGACACCTGCTTTGGCTGCCGAGACATGCAACTGCATTGGCGTGCCGAGGTAGTGAAGTGTGGCGCTAATATTGAGTATCTGCCCGCGATTCTTTTTTAGTTCATCAAACGATGCCCGGCAGACATTGAAGGTGCCCTTCAGATCGATGTCCACTACCGTTCCAAAACCGTTGGGGGAAAGCTGTTCCGCCGCGCACAGAAAGTTGCCGGCAGCGCCGTTAACCACGATATCCACTTTACCAAAGCGTTCGATCGAATCGGCGATCGCCTTCTCTACATCTTCTGGATTACGTACGTCCGCGGCCACCGGCAATGCCTCTCCACCACCCTCATTGATTACGTCCGCCGCCGGCTGCAAATGCTCCATCTTCCGGCTTACGAGAACTACACGGGCGCCGGCATCGGCAAGAGCCCGCGCAACTCCACCGGTTATTCCGGTTCCTCCACCGGTCACCAGAGCAACGCGATCTTTTAGGATCCCGTCCGAAAAAATTTTGTTGGCCATAGTTCAATCAGTCGGCGGACGGAAGGGGTAAGGCTTGCCCACTCTCCATTTACCGATTTTCCTTTTAACTTCTCCTTTTTTCTCGCATTAGTTCTTTGCTTTCACGTTTTAATAATTCTACCAGATCGTCAACATGGCGCCGCTCGGTGAGAAAGCTATTAATGTTCACTCGCATCGCCCTCCGTCCGCCAAGTACTGTTGTAGTGATGAATGCTTCACCGCTTCGCTCAATACGTTGCTGGAGCTTCATCTGCAAACGATCTTGATCTTCCCCACTCGCATTGTGAGCAGTTTCAGGGAGAAACTTAAAAC
>DASSCG010000104.1:0-4007 GCA_035697925.1 Pyrinomonadaceae bacterium | reverse complement strand
ATTACGATCAACCAATCATTAAGGACCCGGTTGCCCCATCGGCTTGCGATTATCTTCTCGTCGAATCCACTTACGGAGATCGCTTACACAACCCCGAGAATCCGAAAGTGGCTCTCGCGCGGATAATAAATAACGCCGCCGAGCGAAATGCCCCGGTGTTGATCCCGGCATTTGCGGTAGGACGTACTCAGGAATTGCTTTACTTAATCCGCGAGCTCGAAGATGAAAACGCGATTCCGGTATTGCCTGTGTATGTCGATTCTCCTATGGCCGCGGCTACGACTGCTGCGTATGGAAATCGCGAAGAGGAACATGACGAAGCCTATGCGAGTGTGTTGGCAAAGAAGCGACATCCATTGCGCACTCATTCCCTAATCACCGTTTCATCTCGAGCGGAGTCAATACGATTGAATGACGTACGTGGCGCGCGGGTAATAATCAGCGCCTCCGGAATGATGACGGGCGGGCGAGTTCTTCATCACGCTATTAGATTGGTGCCGGATCCCGACGCGACCTTAGTGTTCGTTGGCTATCAAGCAGCAGGCACGATTGGAAGAAGAATTCTCGACGGGGAACGGGAAGTAACCATAATGAAGCAGCGTGTCCCGGTTCGTTGTCGCATTGTGCAGATTGGCGGGTTTTCAGCACACGCAGATTGGAAAGAAGTGCTTCACTGGCTTGAGGGAATGCCCTCTGCTCCGCGGCGAACGTTCTTAACGCATGGCGAGCCTCCGGCTGCAAATGCTATGGCCGATCATATTAAAGAAAGATTTGGTTGGCCGGTTGAAGTGCCTGTGTTCGGACAACGATTTGAACTGTCGTGAAGTGTATTAGCTCCAAACCGGACGGTCAGCTATACTCCGATTTCATTAGATACAGATAAGGCTTACAGTCTTCATAAACTCAACTTTCCAGGAGCAGACACATTGAGCGTTCTAGTAAATAAGGGCACACGCCTGGTGGTGCAAGGAATCACAGGCAAGGAAGGCTCGTTTCATACGAAGCAAATGGTTGAGTACGGGACCGACGTTGTTGGCGGCGTCACGCCTGGCAAGGGTGGTACCACTCACGAAGGAATTCCCGTTTTCAACACGGTTGCGGATGCAGTCAAGCAGGCAGGAGCCAATGCGACTGTCATCTATGTTCCACCCGCCTTTGCCGCTGACGCGATCATGGAAGCCGCGGATGCAGGTATAGCGTTGATAGTTTGCATCACCGAAGGAATTCCTACGCTTGACATGGTCAAGGTACGGGAATACCTAAGCGACAAACCATCTCGACTAATTGGGCCGAACTGCCCCGGGATAATTTCTCCTGGCAAGTGCAAGATTGGAATCATGCCCGGACATATCCATCGAGAAGGGCGAGTTGGCGTGGTGTCGCGTTCGGGAACGCTGACATATGAAGCGGTAGGACAGCTGACTGCGCTTGAACTGGGACAATCGACTGCAATTGGTATTGGTGGTGATCCGATAGTTGGCACTACCCACGTCGACGCTCTGGCTTTGTTTCAGGCTGATGACGAGACCGATGGCATAGTTATGATCGGCGAGATTGGCGGTACAGCCGAAGAGGAAGCAGCGGAATACGCAAAGAAAAACGTGACGAAGCCTATCGTAGCCTTTATCGCCGGCCAGACTGCGCCTCCCGGTCGCAGGATGGGCCACGCAGGAGCGATCATCGCCGGCGGCAAAGGAACTGCTGCTGAGAAAATGAAGGCTCTTTCCGACGCGGGCATTCGGGTCGTAAAGTCGCCCGCAGACATCGGCTCTGCGATGAAAGAAGTGCTGCAGCATTAAGTTTGGACACAAGTGAATCACACCGCGGTCAGGTTGCTCAGCAAGGGATTGCGCTCTTGGAACCAAAACAAAACAGGAAGGAACTCGTTCAGGATAAATGGACAATCTTACATTCGGAATTATTAAACCTGATGCAGTGAAGTCGGGAACAATGGGAAGTATTATTCAACGCATTATCGACGATGGCTTCAAGATTCGCGCTTTGAAACTCATTCATATGACGCTTCGACAAGCTGAGGGCTTTTACGCGGTCCATCGTGAGCGACCGTTTTTCCCCGGCTTAACGGAATTTATGTCGAGTGGACCATGCGTGGTTATGGCACTGGAAAAAGCTGAGGCGGTGCCTGCCTGGCGGAAATTGATGGGTGCAACTGACCCAGCGAAGGCCGATGAAGGAACGCTTCGGAAAGAGTTTGGCGCGTCGGTTGGTGAAAATGCCGTTCACGGCTCTGACTCAGACGAAAACGCCAAGATTGAGATTTCTTATTTTTTCAGTCAGCTTGAGATCGTATAAATCAGAGAAACCATGAGGCGTTGTCCCAGTTGCAATAGCACTTTTGATGATGAGTATCTGAGCTTCTGCACTAACGACGGCACCGTGCTGGTGGATGACGAGGTTGCCGCAGGTCTAGAACTAAAAGAGACGGTATTGTTGAGCGAGCCGCCGGTGACTGCGGTAATGCCTCCGCCTCGACCGACCGACTATGCGCCGAGCGTTCGCAATTCGCCGTCGCCTCCGCCACCGTATGGTTGGGCTAACGATTCGCCGGCTGGCTGGGTGCCACCGCCGCCACCGATGGCAGGAATCAGGCGTCCTAGCCAACAGGGCCTGGCAGTTGCTTCGTTAATTTTCGGGCTCATTAGCATAACCTTCGGATGGATATGCGGAGGACCAGTATTCGGGTTGGTTGCGGTTGTGCTAGGGGCAGTGGCCCTAACGCAGATCAAGCGAAATCCGCAACAGTACAGTGGTAAACCCATCGCCTTAGTTGGATTGATAACTGGCGGAATTGCGTTGCTGGTCAGTCTCGCTCTGCTCGCACTTTGGTTCATAATGATGGTCATCGGGGCAGCATCGGGTTAGGTGCACCCTCGCAAACGAGGATACGATTAAAGAATCGCGCAGGCGGGTCAGGAGATCGGCCGGATTGAGAAGTTTTTGGTTATGAAACGCTGTCAGACCTGTAACAAGACTTTTACTGATCCTAACCTCAGCTTTTGTATCGACGATGGTACTCCGCTTGTCGAAACAAACGCTTCGGCTGATGAGACTACTGCAGTATCGCCGTCATCAGTTTCCGGACCACCCCCCACCGAAGTGTACAAGCCGCGCGATTGGCAAGCACCAGACTACCAACCTCCGGGATTTCAGAAGTCTACTTACGCGCCGACCAAGAGGAAGACGTGGCCGTGGGTCGTGGGTATTTTTGCAGCGTTGCTAATTGGCATGATTGGGCTCGGCATCGCCGGAGCGATCTTCATTCCGAAGTTTGTCCGAAGAGCGTCTAACCAGAACAACTCTAATTTAAGAGCCGAGCGTCCAGGCAATGTGAATTCTAACTTGAACTCGAGCGCGCCAGTTCCGCCAGTTAGTTCGGAGAGCCCGGACATCACGGTCGAAGACGACAACGCCATTCCTCCGCCTACTGACAAGGACGTAGTGCTAGCGGATTTAACAAATATCGAGCATGAATGGACGGTCGCGAACGTAAATGCCGACAAGAAAAAGCTTGATCGGATTTTGGGAGACGACTATGTCGGGATCTCTGGCGATGGAAGGACCCAGGGAAAAGCTGAATACCTCAGGACCATTGAGCGCGACCCGACAATTCAAAAATGGGAGTTTGAGGACTTAGAGGTGACGCTGTTGGGCGACAGGGCGACGCTGGAGGGCGTTATTCGCTTGCAGCTTCCTGATCAGGAAGCGAGTTACAAGTTTAAGGATAAGTTTGTGTGGCGCGATGGACGTTGGCAAGCGGTTGGGTCGGAGGTGTCGCGGATCGAATGAGGTGACTTGAGGAGATCTCAGATCTGAGATCTGAAATCTCAAATTTCAGATCTCAAATTTCAGATCTCAGATCTCAATTATTGATTCAAAATACAATCAAAAGAACTAAAGCACAGAGAACTAAGAACAAAGCACAAAGAACAAAGAACAAATCCAAGTTCCACACCAGGACAAAATATTCATGTCAATCATTAGCGACG
>DASSCG010000103.1:0-4915 GCA_035697925.1 Pyrinomonadaceae bacterium | reverse complement strand
GTACGAATGCCTAAAGCTCATTATAACGATTCGTGCATGATACTTACGGCTGCCCTTTTGATCTGCACTCTCACAATTTCGATTCCTGCCCAGGAAGGCGGGGGTACTTTGCCGCGCGACATTCCTGGTGGCGCAGCACTCATTTTCCGCAAACCTGAAAATCCTCCCGTTGGTGGTGGGCGACTGACGGAGAGACAAGAGAAACAAGCGCCTCGCCCAACGTCAAAGGCCCAGGATCAGATCATCGCCCGAGGTAACGCCGCCCGCAGTGCTCCCACTCCCAGATATTCGGAAGCTGAAGAAGAATACCGGCAAGCTGCCCGCCTGGATCCGATGGACGCTCGCGCGTATGCCGGGTTGGGAAACGTTTACGTGGATCAGGGCCGGTATGCCGATGCAGTGGAGCAATATGTTAAGGCAGTGAAACTTCGCGAAGACTATACCGATGCATTAATGCCGCTCGGTTATTCACTGGTGCGAATGAATCGTTATGACGATGCGATTGCCGCCTATAACCAAACACTTAGATACGAGCCTGACAATCCCGAGATTCATAACAACCTGAGTTATATCTTCAACCACACGAATCGATATGACGACGCAATCGAGTCGAGCCGGCGAGCGATTAGTCTGCTTGGGGAAACAGGCCAGGCATATAAACAGGGTTACCAGACTCGAAATCAGGTTTTGTCACACGCGTACAAGAATCTGGGGAATGCTTACACCGGGTTGAAGAGATATAACGAAGCTGCTGACGCCTTGAAGCAAGCGACCTTGATTGAACCAAACAATGCCGCGGCCCATTTCAATCTCGGGCTGACGCTGTACACCGGCGGTCGATACTCTGAAGCTATCCAGGCCTACAAAGAAGTCGTGAGGCTGAGACCAACACTGGCACCAGGGCATTTCAACCTGGCACTCGCCTACATCGCAATTAATAATCGAGACGCCGCCGTCGCCGAATACGAGACTCTGAAATCCCTCGATTCTAAAATGGCCGCCCAGCTTTATAGCTTAATAAAGAAGTGAGACGGGTTGGCGTTACTTGAAGACTGGTGACGATTGAGGGTTCACGCAAAGGCGCAAAGGGAGCAAAGACGCCAAGAGAAAAGAGCCCGAACCCTGTTTGTGAATGGCTTTCTTTGTGTCGTTTGCTCCCTTTTGCGTCTTTGCGTGAACCCCTCCCATAACTTGGCTACTTCGATTTCCCCGCCAAACTCTTCTTCAGAATTTTGACCAGGTCAATTACATTTCCTTCTTCAGGCTCTTCGCTTTCTACTTCGACCACATTGCTGCGTTTGGCCTGTTTCTTCTTAACCAGTTTGAGAAGCTTCTCAGTCTGTTCGTCCTTAAGTTTTGTCGGCGAGAAGGTGGATTTCGACTTCTTGCTAATCAGCGTTTCAAACTTGCGAACGGAGGCTGGTGTAAGTTTCGGCTTTTTAGGTAGACCAACTTCCGCCGGCGAACGGATCTCATCGGCAAAACGCATCGTCTCAGCACGTAGTACGCCGTCGTCGGCAAAGATAGCGACCCGGTGTTCCTTACCACGCATCACGAAGGTTGCAATTCCAGCCTGACCGGTTTTTTCCATCGCCTCGACCAACAATTTGTATGCCTTCTCAGAATTTTCTGCGGGTGTCAGGAAATAACCTCGTTCGAAATAGAGAGGTGGAATTGTTTCTTCTTTAACGAAGCGTGTCAGATCGATGTCTCGCGTCTTGTCTGGTGCAAGACGTTCTAGCTCTTCATCGGTAATGACAACGTACTTTCCTTTATCTATCTCATATCCCCTGACCATTTCATCAGCGTCGAGATCGCGTTCGGTCTTCTCTGAGTAATACTTCCGCGACAGAGGTTCGCCTTCGGGACTCAACATCCGCAGCGGCGCCCGACTCGCCTGATTAGCGGGAAAGAGATTCACCGGAACACTCACGAGTCCAAACGTCAGAGTCCCCGACCAGAACGGGCGGGCGCGAAGCCCCTCCCCATCGGACTCCCTTTTTTTAGACGCTCTTTTACGCGGCACGTTTTTGCTTTCTCAGTGATTCAATGCTCTTAGCGAGCACACTGTCGAGGGAAGTAGTTTTCCGTTTCGTTTTCACTGCCGTTAACCTTGGTGCGTGCCCCTTGGCTTTGCGCTCAATAAACTCAAGCACTCGTTCTCGATACTCATCCTTAAAATCCTTGGGATTAAATTCGCCCTCGAGAAGACTTACCAGGTGTTTTGCCATCTCGAGTTCCTTCTTGCTTGGTTCGCGGCCCGCGGGTTTCGGCAGGTCTTTTGCGAGAATTACTTCGTTGGCACTCCTAAGTGTCACCAGGACCAGGTACCCACCCTGCGCGCGAAGCGCGCCGACGTAGGGCTTGTTGCGCATTACCCAATGAGCGATTCCTTCGCGTTCGCGTTTTTCCAAAGCCTCAGCAAACGCAAAGTAGTCCTTAACATCTCCATCTGGCCCGAGGTAATAAGGTCGCTCGTACCATTGCTGGCTTATTTTCTCCGGTGGAACGAACTCAGTAATCTCAATTTCACGCGAAGGTTTAGGTTCGAGACTTTTCAAATCCTCATCAGTCACGATCACGAACCGCCCCGGTTCAATCTCAAAACCTTTCTGAATTTTATCGCTGCTGACTTCGTCACCATTGTCGGGTTGGACCATGTGCTGTTTGACTCTCGTCTTGTGCTTGTCGAGGATGTGAAAACGCACAGAGCGGTCCGTAACAGCCGAGTAAAGCTTCACCGGCAGCTTGCTCGAACCCAGCTTAATCTCACCTTTCCAAATCGCTCGCGCAGCCATGATCAAGACACCTCAGCATTCTGGTCGGCACACGTGACACAGTCGGAGCAGATTACGGTTAGCGACTCCCTTTCTGGAATGCAGTCCGAACACATGGGACCATCGCAGTCATCGCACCGGTATTCAGTTTCATAGTGATAGAGTTGATGGCAGCCGGGGCATATTTCCGCCCCCGGCTCCAGCCACCAAGCTTGTACTCGTAACTTAGCCATCTGATTTATGATCGCAAGGTCGTCGTCTTAGGAACCCGCGGCACGGCTCTTAAGATCGGCCGAGTCGCGATCAATTAGTTTTGAAAAGCGACTCTTCTCGCCATCCTTCGTCTCTTCCTGATAAAGAAAAGCAAGGTTGTTGGCTTCGAAGCCTTCGAAGAATTCGTCCCAGGTTATTTTCTCAAGAGTTTCCTCGCCGGAATAACCAGGGTAGTCAATTCTGAGAACGCCTGAGCTGGTACCCTTTTCGGTATCTTTGACTCGGGCAGGGCTGCCGCCCCGTTCTTCTACCCACTGCCTGATGCGTTTGTGATCTATTGTCGTTTTTGAACCTGCTGCCATGAGAATCTCCTTTCGTAGAAGTCGGGTTCCTGTGTCGTCTTCCAATACAAATATTCCACTGCCTGTCCGTATTCAGGCATAGTAATACTTGCGAAATTTAGCAATTCCGCAGGTATGTAGATGCTTGAAATGTAGCAGCAAGCACAGTGCCGGAAATCGTTAGACGATCATAGTTGAGATGCTTTTAATTCATAGGTTCTAACAAAAGCGGCGACAGGTCGCCGCACTCCAAATAATCTGCGTAATCTGCGGATAGAGTTTTGAAGGCGCGTGACTGTCGATCGAGCATCTGATAACCTGTCGTTCGGCGTATCGATCCCTCCCCCAAGTTTTAATCTTCACAGCGTATAAGTGATGAGTCCTTCAATTAAGCACACCTCATTCGTTTTTCTCGTCCTGGGAGCCTTCGTGATTGCCGTCGTGTTCGATGCCAAACTGGGGTTTAGTCAATCGCGGGGAGGTGCTCGAAGCGGCTCAACAGTAAAAGCAACCTCAGCGGTCCGAGAAAAGCCTGCAACCGTTGGCGAAAACTCATCGACTCTCCGAATAGCGGCCAATCGTAATGCTGAACTTAGGAAGGAACTTAGCTGGACCTTTGGTGGCAAACAACAAAGGGGCTGGTATCTCTACGAGCCGTTGGTCAGTCAGTTACTCAAGACCACACACAACACCAGTTCTGAAGGCTTTGCCGCCGCGCTAGTCAGCTGGCAGAAACGCTCCGGCCTAGTGGCGAGCGGGGTCCTCGACGAAGCGTCGCTAAACGAGATGGTTTCACAGTGGCAAGCCAGCCGGCTTAAGAATCGGAGCATTCCACCGCCGGAGGATTTGATTACCGCGCCGGTGTCTGATTTCTATGACCCGACAAGGGCAGAGGATCTTAGGAAGGTCGAACGAAACACTTATGCGGCTTATAAACGCATGGTGGCTAGTGCTATCGCCGATCGTTCGCTAGGCCTCGCCGAAGGTTCACGTGGCGAACTCGCTGCTGGAGAGAAATATTTAAAAATTGTTTCTGCGTTCCGCTCACGAGAATACCAGGAGAAACTGCGCCGAGAGTCTCCTAACGTGGGCCGTGCCGGGCTCGCAGTCAACAGTCCTCACTTTACCGGCCGAGCCCTTGATCTATATGTGGGTGGTGATCCGGTCGAAACAAAAGACCCCAACCGCGCTCTGCAGGTTCAGACGCGTGTCTATCAATGGCTTGTTCGCAACGCCGAGCGATTTGGATTCCGTCCTTATTACTACGAGCCGTGGCACTGGGAATACGTTAAGTAGATTCATCCCGGGTAATTGACGCTCGTTCAGGGTCCTTCCAAAAAGTCACAGCCACCAAAGGTGATTTGGTTTGTTTGCCTCAAGAGCCATGCGGCATCGTCCAAAACAGCTTTGCCGCCCGCTGTGAGGTTGTAAATTTGCCACAAAGTGATGCCTCATCGGCGAAACGGCTTTGCCGCCCGCTGTGAGGTTGTAAATTTGCCACAAAGTGATGCCTCATCGGCGAAACGGCTTTGCCGCCCGTTGTGAGGATGGGCTTCGCCCTTCCGTACGATCGGCCCCTTCTTA
>DASSCG010000102.1:0-10400 GCA_035697925.1 Pyrinomonadaceae bacterium | reverse complement strand
TGGGCGTCGATGTTCTGCGAAAGAAAAGTTCCTTCACCAAAGAACTTCTGGCTGAATGCGAAGACGGAAAATCCTGCTGTGATCGGTCGATTCTTTATATAAGGCTCAGTAAATGAAAACTGGAAAGACCGCTGCCTATTTCCCGCAGCGAGGTTAATCGAAAGAATTTCACCGCGACCAAGAAGGTTGTTGGTGGAATATTCAAGCCCAAAGAACGAACCTCCGATTCCGGAAATTCCTCCGTTGAAAGATATTTGCTGACGACCGCGTTCAGATACCTTCAAGTTGATGTCAACGGTCGCCTCTTCCTCATTAGTGCGGAAGTCTGCGTCTTTGTCTTTGTCAATCGGCTCGAAGTAACCGCTTTGATTCAACTTTATGACCGAGTACTCCCAGGCCGACTGGTTGTAAATATCGCCCTCGTTAATCAGGACTTCGCGACGCAAAACGTTATCGCGAGTGAAAGTATTACCGACGAATTCCAGTCGCCTCAGGGTGAACTGTTTACCTTCTTCAATGGTAACGACGAAATCTACAATGCCTTCGTTGGGGTTCTGCGGGTTGTCTTTAAAGGTTGGATTTGGTTCGGCCGTATACTCAATAAAACCTTGAGAGCCGTAGACCTTCTTCAAATTCTCATACAACGCTTTGCCGATTTTTTCGCCATCCGCAACGTCACCCTTGTTTAGTCCGATGACTAATCGGATCTGGTCTTCGGAGTAAATTGAATTACCCTCGATCTTCATCTCACCAATGCGGTATAGCTTTCCCTCGATGATGGGTATGGTGACGCGAAGCCCTTCGTCAACTGATGACAGAAAAGGCAAAGGGATAAAGAAACCGGTTCGCCGAGGTCCAACACCTTCAACTCGAGGCTCGCCATGGGTAGCCCGAAGGTAACCCTTTGAACGCATGTAGTTGTCTACTAGACGTAGATCAACATCGAGCTTTTCTCGATCGAGAATGTCCTGCCCTTTGAAGCGGCTAATCAGCCCCGCTTCCTTTACATATTTCATGGCTCCGCGAAGCTTTCCATCGCTGAAAACCGTGTTGCCTTCGAATTGAACGTCGACAACGCGAACACGATCGCCCTCGTCTATTACGAAGGTGAGGGCTGTTGACGTCGCGGAAACTTCTTCGCCCGTTGCGTTAATAGTAGCGTTTGGATGCCCTCTGGCCGCGAGGAGCTCTTTAAGGACTCGTGTTGCATTGCGGACTTTGACCGGGTCATAAATGCTTTCTTTGGAAACACCAACACGCCTTTCACGGAAAGCCTTAAGAACATCAGATTCTGTTACGCTGCTTAAACCTTCGAATTGAAGATCTCTAATAATCGGCAGTTCTTTGACCTCGAAAATTACGTTAACTCCGCCACGGGGGCCGTCCTCAGTCAATACTCGGGTGGAGGTCTTATCGAAAAATCCCAAAGCCAGAATTGCCTGCAAGTCGCGTTGAATCTGCTCCTCGTTAAAAGGGTCGCCTGCGCGCGTCTGCACGTAATAGAGCACGTCGTCCTTGCGTAGACGGCGATTACCGGTAATGTCTACTGATTCAACTACACGTTGGGTCGGCTGAGTCTGGGCTTGCGCGCGTTTTGGCGCGGCGATCGAGGAGCTTAGAAAGAACACTGCGCTCAGAAAGGTGAGCGTAAACACGCGGTATGAGTGCATTGGCGCCGATTCCCTTAGTGTTTCTTACCGGATCTCAGGAACTTAGGGGAGCTTTACGATGATAAATTAATGTTTTTCGATGAAATAAAGGCTAAAAATCGATTCCGGCCTTAGGCCGACAGCTGGGATGACTGAAACGCTTGGATTCCCAAGAGTTACTGAGCCGTTGCCACACTAGTCCAGCAAAGTCGCGCATTATAAGTCAATAAAGTCCAATGTCCAAAGTCAATAATCGCTAATTGACTTTGGACATTGGACTTTTATGGTGTTTGGGAACCGGATCAGTGAATCAGAAGAACATCGTCGGGGGCCTCGACATCCAGTGGGCGGTGTGTCAGTTCAGCCCCGTCGACATAAATCTCAATAATTGACGCTTCTCCGAGTTGACCCTGGATCATGGCTTCTGAGAGGGGGTCTTCCACATGTTTTTGCAGGGCGCGACGGAGCGGGCGAGCGCCGTACGACCGATCTGCGCAAGTCTTGTCGACGATCCAGCGCTTCGCTTCAGAGGTAAGCCGTACTTCCAGTCCATGCCGTGCCATTGTCTTGTTCATTTGCTCGACCTGTAACTGAACTACTTCCAGGAGCTCTTCATCCAGTAATTGGTCAAAAATGATGATTTCGTCGAGCCGATTGATGAACTCAGGATTGAACGTCTGTCTAACCTGCGACATCACCATCTCTTCCATCTTTTCTCGGGAAGCCTCAGATGATCCCTGGAAGCCCATCGTGCCTTTTTTCTGAATGAAACGGGCGCCGATGTTCGACGTCATGATTATGATGGCGTTCTTGAAGTCAATCGCATTGCCCAACGCATCGGTAAGCAATCCATCCTCAAAAACCTGCAACAAAATGTTGAAAACATCTGGATGGGCCTTCTCTATCTCATCAAACAGCAGCACTGAATAGGGCGCTCGCTTGATTCGTTCCGTGAGTTGGCCTCCTTCTTCATGCCCCACGTATCCAGGTGGTGAACCAATCAACTTGGAGACCGAGTGCTTTTCCATGAATTCCGACATGTCAAAGCGGATCATGGAACGTTCGCTACCGAACAAGAATTCAGCGAGAGACCGCGCTACTTCAGTTTTTCCGACGCCGGTAGGCCCGAGGAAAAGAAATGAGCCGACGGGCCGCAAGGGGTTTTTCAAACCAGCGCGTGAGCGACGAATTGCACGTGCGAGGGCCGAAATTGCCGGCCGTTGCGAAACAACTCGTGTATGCAACTCGCTTTCAATCCGCAGCAGTTTGCGCGTCTCCTCTTCCTTCAGCGAAGTTATAGGAATCCCTGTCCAGCGTGCGATCACCTCCTCGACATCGTCGCGAGTGACCTCGGCTGCAACCAACGCATCCTCATTCGTATCGCGTACGCCCGGCGCTTCGTCGTACGAACGCGACCACTCAGTAATTTGGTTCCAGTCTGCCAGATTGCCCTGTTCACGACGAACGCGAAGCTTTACTCGTGCACCGGCCTCGTCGATTACATCAATAGCTTTATCTGGGAGAAATCGGTCAGGAATGTAACGATGTGACTGGTAGACAGCGGCTGTCAGAGCGTCGTTGCTGTAGCGAACCTGGTGGAAACTTTCATAGCGTTCCCGCACACCATCGAGAATTTCAACCGCTTCCGCCTCTGTAGGTGGTGGCACTTTGACTGCCTGGAAGCGTCTCTCGAGCGACCGGTCTTTTTCGATGGACTTGCGAAACTCTGCCGGAGTAGTCGCACCAATACACTGAATTTCACCGCGCGACAGCGCCGGCTTCAAAATATTGGCTGCGTCCAATGAGCCTTCAGCCGATCCAGCCCCCACTAGTGTGTGCAACTCGTCGATAAACACTATGTACTGAGGATTCTCGATCAGCTCGCGCATGATCTGCTTTAAACGCTCTTCGAACTGCCCGCGATATTTGGTGCCCGCTACTATTAAAGACAGGTCAAGGGAAAGAATGCGCTTGTTCTCAAGGAATGAAGGAACGTCGCCGTGAACGATGCGCTGGGCAAGACCTTCTACAATTGCAGTCTTTCCGACGCCGGGTTCACCAATGAGGACGGGATTATTTTTAGTACGGCGGCAAAGTATCTGCACCACCCGCTCAATTTCTGCCTCACGGCCTATTAGCGGATCAAGTTTGTCATTAGACGCGTCTTCAGTGAGGTCTCTGGAAAACTCCACCAGGTGAGGGGTGTCTTTTTTCTGCGCACTACGAGTATCAGCTCCTGACTGTCGAGCAATTTCATCCCGGACCGCGTTTAGTCTCAGTCCGCGCTCATAAAGAATTTCCGCCGCCATCGAGCGCTCTTCTCTGAGCAATCCAAGTAAAAGATGCTCCGTTCCAATGTGCCGGTGCTGCAAGCGGTCGCTCTCTTCGTGAGCGTAGGCGAGCACGCGTTTGGTTTCTGGAGCGAGTGGCAATTCAACCGAAGTCGAAATCTTTTCTCGCAAGAGCGTCCGGCCTTCAATCTCCTTGCGGATTGATTCAATCGAGACCTGAGCGCGGGGGAAAAAGCGCCCTGTTAAAGTCTTGTCTTCGCGCATCAGCCCCAATAGCAGGTGCTCCGGCTCGATTGCCGGTGCTCCGAATTGCGAAGCCTCGTAACGTGCGAAGAAAATTACACGTCGCGCTTTTTCTGTATAGCGTTCAAACATTGGCAGTTTCGAGAAAACTCTTTCTATGATTACCGAGCCGGGCGGAAGTAATTAACCGCCCGGCGCGGCCGCATTATAACCCATGAAGGAAGACGCAAGAAATCATTGTTGGTTTCACGTTGATAAAACACCTAACCCGACAATTATTTCAGAGCCTTGCTGATTCGTTCACCTTTCCATTACTTAGAACCAGAATACGGTCGCAGAGTTGTGCCAGACGTTCATTGTGAGTAGCAAGTAGCACAATTGCTCCCCGGTTCCGGGCGTATGCGACCAGAATTTCCCCAATCTCTTCAGCAAAAGTTGAATCCAGGTTGCCCGTAGGCTCATCCGCTATAACTAAGGCCGGCCGTGTTATTAGCGCCCGGCAAACCGCCACACGTTGCTGTTCACCACCCGAAAGGTGTCCCACGGGGTGGGTTAGACGGTCACCAAGGGCGAGATTTTGTAATGACAGGACTGCTTTGGACATCGCCTCCTCGCGGCTAAGGCGAGCAACCATTAACGGCAATGCCACATTCTCGGCAGCGTTTAGATCTGAAAGCAGGTGATGGAACTGAAACACGAAACCAATGTGTTTCCGGCGAAATCTCGCCAACGTATCAGGCGAAGCGCTCTCTACTTCAAAAGATCCAATCGCGATCCGGCCGTGATCGGGTTCATTGAGACCTCCAATCAAATGCAGTAAGGTCGACTTGCCCGCTCCCGATGAGCCCATGATGGCCAACGTTTCCCCGGGGCTGGCGTGAAACGAAACTCCAAGAAGTACTTCGAGACTTTCTCCTGCTGGCGTTGGAAAACTCTTTCGCAAATCAGTGACAGCAAGTCCAACACTCAGAGTACAAGGTCCAACGCTCTGTGCTTTGTCATTAGCTTTCGGCGGGTCGGCAACGAAACGATGGCCGACCCTTGCTGGACTTTTGACATTTGACTTTGAACTCATTGCGTCTCTCGAAGCATTTCGACAGGCCTGACGCGGGCGGCGGTATGAGCAGGGTAAATAGTCGAAATCCAACTAAGTAAGAAAGCTACCGCAGCAGCCAGGAGAACATCTCGAGCTTGCGGATGGAAGGGCACGTTGGAGATTGAATAAACCTCAGCTGGCAAACTCACGACTTTATATCGGTTCCCTAACACACACGCGAGGAGTCCGAGGAAGGTGCCCAACAGTGCGCCGAGTAGTCCAATGATGGCTCCCTCAATCATGAAGATCGCTTTAAGGCTTTTACTGTCAGCTCCGATGGCATTCAGTATTCCGATGTCGCGACGCCTTTCCACCACAACCAGAATCAACGTAGTGGTGATATTTAATGTCGCAATTAGTATGATCAACCCAATGATGAACACGCCCATGCGGCGTTCCAAAGCCAATGCATTGAAGAGAGGTCGGTTGGCTTCTTCCCAGTCAACAGTTGTGTAAGTGCTTCCCAGGATGTTGCGAGTGTCGGCAGCTAGCCGCTTGGCGTCGTAAATATTCTCCAACTGCAAGCTGATCACTGACGCCGAGTCGGGAGCTCCTGAGAATTTACCGGCAAGCTCGAGCGGCAGATGTATCCAAGTTGAATCATATTCAAAGAGTCCCGAACGAAAGATTCCGGTGACGCGGACACTGCGCTTGACCGGATTAACAGGCAACGAATTTGGATTAGCCGAAATGATTTCTGCGATTTCGCCAACACGGAGGCCGGTTCTGGTGGCTAACTCCGAACCGATGAGAACACCAGGTGGATCTCCGCCATTGCTTTGACTTTGAAAGATTGACGCCGCTGTACCCTCAACGATCGCTTCTTTAACTTCCTGAACGGCTTGCTCAGAGTCTTTATCCAGACCGCGAAGCACGGCATAAGCGGCCGCCTTCGGTCCAATAAGCATCGCTCCGTCGTAAGTTGTAGCGGCGGCGTATGAAACTCCCGGGATTGATTTGATTCTTGCTGCCAGGCTACGGTAGTCATTGATTGCTCCACCATCAGCGCGCATCACGTTTACGTGAGCAGTACCCCGCAGGATCTTTTCGCGCATCTCATCCCTAAAACCGTTCGCTAGTGCAAGCGCAACTATCAAGGCTGAAACCCCAACGGCGATCCCCACAACGGCAACTAATGAAGTTACTCGCGCGAGCCGCCTCTTGCGGCGCGAACGGAGATAACGTAAGGCCAGAAAAAGTTCGTAGGGCATTTAGAACAACCGAGTTCTAGTCGGCGCGAAAGCGCTAACTGTAAGTCGTTAGATGGGGAGTCTATGTTCGTCCCGGGGGGCACTTCTTTGTATCTTCCGGCCGGTTTTCCGGCAGCAACCGCCTGAGTTCCGGCGCGTCATTGGCTGTGGTATCTGTTTGCGGTCGCAACTCGTAAATCGTTTCGTTCACTCGCTTGAAGCGAAAGCTCTTTTCCAGATCGACGATCAGTGGAATTTCCTGACGCTGCCAACCACATGGTAACCACCAGCGCGGATCGGCATCGATGAAAACCCGCCGTCCATCACTCATGTGTTCCTCAATAATAGGGACGAGGTTATCCCCCGGCCAGCCGCCACCGGTGCCGATGGTTTCCCATTGTCCAGCGCCGATTGCCTTCCAGTAGATAACGGCGATGGTCTGGGCGCCTGAAATCATGACGGCGTTTGGCGGCACCTGCACTAGTTGCCGTCGATATTCTTTGCTCATCGCACGCCGGTCAATGAATTCCTGACTGACAGGTCGAACTAAGAGGCCAAATATTATTCCCAACCCCACAAGCACGGCTACACAAGTACCAAACGCTAAACGAGGGCTGCCCCAGCGACGTGAAAGTGCGCGAATCAGGTAATCAGCTGAGAGCGGGGCGATGGCCGGCAGACCGGTAAGGAAGTAGCGCCAGTTGATGGTGGTGCTGTAATTCAGAAAAAGCAACAAGTCGGCAAATAAACCCATCAGCGCGAGCGCTAATAACGGCGAGAGCTTGCGTTCACGCCATTCGCGAACCATTGCCAGGGGAAGCGACAGAAAAACCAAAGGGGCACTGATGAAAAAGTACATGAAATAAGGCACTAGGTTGCCGATACTGACCGGGTGTCTCGCGGATTCCTGGCGCATAGACTCACGCCAACCGAACCAGATGGTCCGGTAGTGCGAATCGGTTAGAAACCAGTAACCGAACCAGCCCAAAGCCAGGAGGAGAAATATGAACAGAGAAACCGCGACAATACCCAAATCACGGCGATTGAGTTTCCAGCCCAAGGCGAATGGCGCCAGCGCCAGCCACAAACCATAAAACCCCATCGTTTCTCGCAAGTTCACGCCCAGGCCAATTACCGCTGCACCAATTAGCAGCAATGAAGTTCTCCGCTCCCGAATTCCGCGCAGGTGAACAATCAGAGCGATCGCCAGCAGCAAAACGGAAGGCACGTCAGTCATCACCTGGCCACCGTAAAGGACGAAGATTGGCGAGAAGACTAAGAAGAGTGCTGCCAGCGTAGCTGAATAAAGAGAGTTGGTGAGATCTCTGGCCAGGACCCAACACGCTACAATCGCCAAAGGTACCTGGGCCACTACCGCATATTTAAAGATCAGGTAAGCATTCTCCGGCTGAACGTTGAACAGCGCATGGACTAACTTGTAGAGAGCATGATTGCTGAAGATGAATAGATTGCGGCCGAGCGCCATGGAGGATGGATAGCCCGCCAGCGATAGAATGGTGTAATCGAGACCGTCCCAGTCTCCGATGAACGGATCAGTGAAATAGAGCGTGAGCGCTATTGAAATCAAAGCTGGCGGAAGCCACCAGGACCAGGCTTCTCTAAAAGAAAGCAGGGACACAGCATGCCGTGTCCCTGCCACTGAATTGTGGTTGCTTGTAAGTACGTCAGCCGTTTCCGGCGTGCTTGTCGTTTGGCGCGGTCGATTCAACGAGTTGAGTCTCAGCCGACGCTTCCGGCCTTTTCACCATCTTCACACGATTGCCCTGCGCATTGTACTCAACTTCGTCCATGATGTTGTAGATAAGCAGAACTCCACGTCCCGATGATTTGAATAAGTTCGCCGGATCACAAGGGTCAGGAATGTCCTGAACGTTGAACCCTTCGCCTTCATCCTCGACGGTAAAACTGGCTTCCTTTGGCGTCAGCTCGGCAGTGACTCGCACCAGTTTTGAAGGGTCGTTCTTGTTGCCATGCTTGACTGCATTTACAAAAGCCTCGTCGAGGGCGATGAACAGGTTGGACCTCTCCGGCTTGATCAAACCCAGTTTGGCAACCCGCTCGAGCAGATATTGCAGGACTCCGTTCATCAGTGACAGATCACTCGGTAATTCAAACTCGATTTTTTCATGAACGTTAGGCAGGACAGATGGGTCGTCAACGTAACGGAGTTTGTGAGAAAGAGTCAGCTCAACTATCTGGCGGAGTTCATCTCTGTTATAAGGCAGCCGGAGGTAATTGGTTGCACCCATTTTAAAGGCCTTGATCAGTTTTGGCTGGACTCCGTTGGGTGAAACGGGGACGAGAAGGTGTTTGCGTTGCAGCTCGCCGACTTGCGGCGCATTTGGATCCAGGTCTTCCGTCAGGTCGCTGATGATGAGATCAAATTGGTCCAAATCTTTCCAGGACAGTGCCTCACAGCGATCGCCGGTGCTGGTCACGGAGTGACCTAAGCCGCCAAGTACTTGTTCAAGTATGGCGCGCAGCTCATCGTTATTATCGACGATGAGAATCCTACGTTTCTGCATCCAGCTCCAATCTATCTAGATGTCCAAGGGAGAGAACGGAACCCACGGCGGGCGCTTCCAAAAGCACTGTACGATATTGCGTCGTGCCGCGTTCGAAATATATCAGAAAGGCAGTAATAAGTGATAAGTGACGAGTGATAAACCGACCAGGCACTTGGTTTCTCTCGGACTTATCACTTGTCACTTATCACTTGGCACTGGTCCTGCGCTAGACTAGCCCCTCTCCAATCCACTTAATGGCAAAGCGCGGAAAACTACAAACAACACTCGAATTCGCCCTCGCCCGAACAATCATTTCCGGGCTAGGGGCGCTACCGCGGCCGGCTGCAGTTTCTCTTGGTCTGCTGTTGGGCCGGGTCGCCTGCTTTTTACCCGGAGGACTAAAGCGGACCGGAGAAATCAACCTTCGGATAGCTTTTCCGGAAAAGAGCGAGGCTGAGCGACGTCAACTCTTGCGTGGCAGTTTTGAAAATCTTGGTCGACTTCTGGGTGAATTTAGCCAGCTACCGCGGGCGACTCCGGCCGCACTTCGCGAATTGATCGAGTATGACGAGGTCGGGCTGGCCCACTTACGCGAGGCGGAGAAGAACGGCCGCGGGATAATCTTTCTAACCGGCCATGTTGGTTCTTGGGAGTTGCTGAGTTTTGGGTGGTCGGCTCTTGAATATCCCATCAGTTTTCTGGTTCGACCGATTGACAATCCGCGCGTCGAAGAAATGATCGAGACAATCCGGACCCGGTTTGGAAATCGAGCTATCGATAAGAAGAGCGCCGCGCGCCAGGCACTGCGAGTGCTACGCGAGGGCGGCACGCTTGGGATTCTTTCCGATCTCAACTCACACCCGCACGAAGGCGTTTTTGTTCCCTTCTTCGGCAAATTGGCGTGTACGACTGCGGGCATTGCGACCTTGGCGCTGAAAACCGATGCGGTGGTGATTCCAACCTGCGCCGTATGGGACAAGCAAAAGAAACGTTATTTTTTCCACGGCGATGCGCCGGTGGAGATCATCCGAACCGGTGACCCTCGTTAGGATGTCGAACTGAACACAGCGCGGTTCGCTGCGGCAATGGAAAGGATAATTAGACTCTATCCGGACCAGTGGTTATGGATTCACAAACGTTGGAAGACCAGGCCGCCAGGCGAACCGGAGATTTATTAACAGCAGCAGGCAGACGGCAGGCGCAGGAGGCAGGTAACTACTGCAAAGGTCCTGCTTCCTGCTCCTGCCGCCTGCCGTCTGCCTTCTGTCGCCGTCCCCGTCTAGCAGTTAGGAAATTTTGCCGTCTTCTTTCGCTCAGCTATCTCGTTTGCAATCTTCGAAATCTTGCCAATGTCGAATGGCTTGGAGATTACCCAATCCGCCTTCGCCGCATTGCGCGTGTCC
>DASSCG010000101.1:0-8751 GCA_035697925.1 Pyrinomonadaceae bacterium | reverse complement strand
TTTAGACCTCGCAGATTTTCTGGCCCATCAGTTTGGTCGAGTCTTTTCGTTTTTGCCCTCGTCTGCGCATTTAGTCACTCCTCGATCTACGCCCAGAATCGCGTTTCGAAACGTTTTCCCGCAGGAACGAACGTTCGGGTGGAGCTGAAGAATATCTCAGGAACAATTACGGTCGAGTCGTGGAACAAGGACGAGATAAAGATCACAGCGATATTGGAAAGCCCGACCGCGAATGTCTCCCCAAAGCTTATGGGTGAATGCCTTTCCATTGATGTGATGGGAGACAACCGGGGACGAGGCGACGTTGGCAATGTGAACTTCAAGATCCAGCTGCCCCAGGACTCCTCCGTTGATATCGAAACTCGCCGCGGTGATATCACGATCAGCAACATACGTGGCGGCTTGGTGCGGGCCCACATTTCAACCGAAGGTGATATTACCCTGAGTGGAATCAGCGCTACCCAGGTGCTGGCGCAAAATACTATCGGTAATATTTTCTTCGATGGCGGCTTTTCGCGCGGTGGCACTTACCAGTTCCAGTCGACAAAGGGCGATATCAGCGTACGTATTCCCTCGGACTCAGCCTTCCGGCTGGTAGCGGCGGCGCCTACAAAGAAAATTGCGTTGGGAGAGTTTTGGAACAACGGTTTCAAGAACCTCGGTGATGGTAGAAAATTTGTGGGCGATGTAGGCGATGGGCGTTCATCCGTAATGGTGACTACCTTTCAGGGGAGCATAACTTTTCTCCGTCGCTAACAACAGAATTTAAGTATAAGCGCTCGGACGTTCTTGATTTTCACGATCGGGAACGTCCGGTTTCGTTTTTTGGGTTAGTATGTCTTCGGATTGTTCAGTTTCGAGTAAAGCTCATTTTTGAAAAACCTCGTAGCTTGGTTCACTTATCGGAATGAGTACAAAACACCTGGTGACCTCACTCGACTTCAGCGTTGCAGCGCTAATGTTCCTGGCCATCAGTGCCTTTACAAATACAGCCCTGGCTCAGCAGAAACGGTCGTCCGTACCTGCTCCGGCCCTGCTTACACGTACAACTACGCGTCAGGAAACGCGTCGCCTTGCGTATGGCAGCACCGTCACGATCGTCGGCGCTCCTCAGGGATCAATTACGGTTGAAGGTTGGCCGCAGAGCCAGGTTCAAATTACTGCTGATATCGAGCTGCATGGAGAAACGGAAGAAGATCTGAATCGCCTGGCGGCAGTCAACGGTTGGGTTCTCGATGATGACAGTAATCACGTTCACATTCTGACCACGGGAACGCATGACAAAGTCTTTATGCGCAAGGTCGCGAAAAACTTTCCTAAGAAACTAATAACACTTCCGTGGAAGATCGATTATCGAGTTCGTGTTCCTATCGGTGTTGACCTTGAGATTAACGCGGGACGTGGCCCAATCAGCATTAGCGGGGTTGAAGGGGCGATAACGTTAACTGCATCCGAAAGCGACACACAGATGACTCTCACTTCTGGCACCATCATCGCCACCGTCGCTGTAGGACGAATTAATGTCAGAATTCCTACTCGGAGCTGGCGTGGCAGCGGAGTTGATCTACGAGTTGCGGCGGGGGATGTAAACGTTGAGCTTCCGGCGGGATTCAATGGAGACATAGACGCGGATGTTTTACGGAACGGAAAAATCAGTGGCACGTTTTCTGAACTCGAATCTCGTCAAAAACCGGGTATCACAGATCGCATCCTCCGAGCACGAGCCGGTGCAGGCGGTGCGTTCTTCAAGCTTACTGTTGGAGACGGAGCTATTCGAATTGGAAAGCTGGCGATGAGTGACCAGTGATTGCCAAATTGCCAGTTGCCAATCGACAATCGGCAATTGTCCACGCCCTCCTTGTCACATATCGCACGTCACTGTATTCTCTGACCCCATCATGACAGTCAAATCAGATCGTTGGATCCGCCGAATGGCCGAACAACATCAACTCATCTCTCCTTTTGAGCCAAAGTTGGTGAGGCATGTTGATGGTCGCCGCATAATTTCTGCGGGTGCCTCAAGCTACGGTTACGACATGCGACTTGCCGACGATGGCTTTCGCGTCTTTTCTCCGATCCACGGACGCGAGATTGATCCGAAGGCGTTCGACGACGAGTCGTTGGTTGAGCCGCCTCTACGTACAGCCGACGATGGCTCGAAGTATTATCTTCTCTCGCCACATTCCTATGCCCTAGGCGTTACTGTCGAAACGTTCAACATGCCGCGGAACGTGACCGGAATCGCAATGGGGAAATCTACCTATGCACGAGCCGGGTTATTGGTAAATACCACTCCGTTGGAAGCTGGATGGGTGGGACGCCTGGTAGTTGAACTCGCAAATCTTGCCGATTTGCCACTTCGTATCTACGTCAATGAGGGCATTGGTCAGGTAGTCTTCCTTCAGTCTGACGAAGAGTGCGACGTTTCTTACTCCGACCGAGGAGGTAAGTACCAGGGACAGACCGGCCTTACCTACTCCAAGTTGTGATTCGATTGCAATATTATTCAATTAGCCGTTGGTCGAAATCCTCTCGGAATTCGTGAGAAAACCTCTTCACAGGTCCGCGTCTAAACTTTTCACCTGAAGATAAGGAAAGTTTTGTGACACTCTCGCCACTTTATTGGGTTGGCAAAGTTCGATAATCGTTCGTCGACTACGATGTGAAGTCAGTTTGACCTCTCACAGGTGCAACCCAAGCTGACCACCCGACATCGGGTAAGTATGGGCTAACAGGTTTAGCCATTCCGACTCTCCTTGTCCCAAGCCCCTTAATACAAAGAGCCCCCTTAGACCAGTCTGGAAGCACCGTTTAAGGGTGTAACTTTGAACTTAGAATCTTGGAGGAATTGAGAGATGCGAAATATTTATAAAACCCTGAGTGGAGCCCTGCTCTTAGCGCTGATAAATATTGGAGCAGTCACAGGGGTATTGGCGCAGCGCCAGTATCGTGACAGTGATGCCAATATGCGGAATTTAATCCGGCGCATAGAAACGCGTTCGGATACTTTTAGTCGAACCCTGGAGAATGCACTCGATCGTTCGCGTTTAAATAACACAGCACGGGAGGACGAGATCAACAGGCTGGTAACGGACTTTGAGTACGCTACCGACCAGTTAAAGTCTCGGTTTGAAAACAGACAGTCGACCTCAAACGACGCTCGGGCAGTCTTGGAAAGAGCTGGCCTAATCAACCGATTTCTGCTGAACAATCGGCTGGAAACTCGAGTTGATCAGGACTGGCGATTGCTACAGTCCGATCTGGAACTACTTGGGCGGGCCTATTACATAAACGACTGGCGTTGGACCACTGGTCCCATTGATAGCGCACCTGACATTGGAACTGGCTACAGTCTGACTGATGCACAGATGCGCCAGCTGGCTCGTCGGATCAGTAATCGCACGAACCAGTTTAGCCGCAGTCTGCGTATGGCCCTAAACAACAGCAACATCAATGGGACGCCAGAAGAAGATGAGGCGAGCCGCAACTTGATCGCCTTAGAGACGGCTGCTAGTCGTTTAAACCGGCCAGGCACTCGTCGATTAACAGAATCGGATGCTCGCAGCGTATTGGAGCCGGCCACTTCGTTAAATTCATTGATGGCCAACTACAGGTTTGATGCTGTCGCAGAACGAGATTGGGTCGCCTTAAAACAAGAGTTGGATCAGCTTGTCAGCGCGTCCAATATTGCGTGGAATTGGAATACCGGGCCATTGCCTGGCGGTCCAATCTACGGAGGGGACGGAGAGTTAACCGGAACCTACCGTCTGGATGCGTCGCGCAGCTCCGATGTGCAACAGGCCGCAGACAACGCGACTCGATCATTACCTTCTGGTCAGCGGCAGCGAGTTTATGACTCTTTGGTCCGCCGACTCGATCCGCCTGAAACACTGGCGATAGAGAGACGAGGCAGCAACATTACGATCGCTTCGTCGCGAGCACCGCAAATCAGCTTCGTGGCTGATGGCCGTGAGCATGTAGAAACAACGCCCAACGGTCGAACTGTTCGCGTCCGAGCCAGCTTTATTGGAGACCAATTGAGTATAGCGCGTTCCGGAGATCGGGCGCAGGACTTCACTGTTACGTTTGATCCAACGGATAACGGTCGCCGTCTGATCGTGACACGCCGGCTCTATTCAGATCAGATTAATCAGGCGATCACCGTCCAGTCGTATTACAACCGAACCGCGGACATTGCCCAATTAGATTTGGGTACGGGAAGTGTGGACTACCCGCAGGGTGGCGTTACTAGCGGCGACTTTGTTATTCCCAATGGGACTCAACTCGTTGCCCAACTGAATAACAACCTTTCCACTAACACGGCCCAGGATAACGAGCGGTTTACCATGACCGTTCGGTCGCCGTCTCAGTACGATGGCGCAACCATTGAAGGGTACGTGACCAACGTTAACCGCAGTGGTCGGATTACTGGTCGCTCGGAGATGACTTTCAACTTCGACTCAATTCGTTTGCGTGACGGCAGGAGCTATCGATTTGCCGGTATTGTCGAAACGGTTCGCACGCCCGGCAATGAGACTGTTAGGGTCGATAACGAAGGAGCAGTTCGAGAAGACGATCAGACCGGTCGCACGATTCAACGCACCGCGATCGGAACGGCTGTAGGTGCGATCATCGGCGCAATTGCTGGTGGTGGTAAAGGCGCGGCTATCGGCGCAGTTCTTGGCGCTGGTGCTGGAGCGGGCTCGGTCTACATACAAGGTCGCGAAGATCTCGAATTAGTAAGTGGGACTGAGTTCACCGTGAGAGCAACAGGTCCGCGGAACCTAAGTCGAAACTAGACCACAGCAAAAGGGACGGCTTAGGCCGTCCCTTTTTTTATCTGCTAGTTCAACGCGATGTTTACGGGTTGAGGTAGTTTTTCAACCATTAAGGTGAGGCCGCTTGGGCTCTTGACCGGTTCTTTATCTGGCGTTTGAAAGAAGAGAAAACCCTGACGGCGCCGGTCTTCCGTAGACACTGGGGATTTTAAATCCAGACTGTAAGCGCCAAATTCTTGCACAAATTGTTTACGTGAATTTGGATTGTAAAAATAAACCCCGTTAGCTTTTAAGATCCGCGAAATCGCCTGCCCGGTCGAAAGCAGCTTCCACTCTTTCCCTTCGCTATCTCGCAGTCGGAACTTGGCCCGCTTCAGTTCCACCGGCAAACCGCTTTCATGTTCCAGTTCCACTCGCAACGGCAACACTCCGCTTAGCGGCAGATTCGCTTCAAACAGTTCCTGACTTTCTTCGTCGCCTAGCAGCGGCGCAACTTTTACCAATACTCCGCCAGCACTTCCGCTTTTTACCGCCCCGGTAAGCGGAGGCAATTCCACTACTGGCTTAACTTTGAACAAGGCGCCACCGCAGGCGCTTTCTAAAAGCGTTAGAGAAGTACAAAGCGTCAGAAGGACGACTATCCTGGCTGGGAATCTGTTGATCGTCGGGCCGCAGGTCACGGCCGCAATCTCTCACGATGGCTACGGCCTGTCAATAACATGTCACAGGCTTCAGTCCGTAGGTGGCACAGACGTCAGTCTGTGATTCGGCCTTGTGACCAATCTTGAGGCGGCTGCACCTCGAATCACAGACTCAAGTCTGTGCTACCAGGGTGTGCTACTATGACGAAAAATATGATTAGACCATTCCGGAGTGTTCATCCTCAGATCCAGTCCAATTCCTATGTCGATGTGAGTGCGCAGATAATCGGTGACGTTCACATTGGTGAAGAATCTTCTGTGTGGTGTAACGCCGTATTGCGTGGCGACATGTATTACATTCGCATCGGCAACCGCACTAATGTGCAAGACAACAGTGTGATTCATACGCGCACAGGAATCCACCCCACAATTCTGGAAGATGAAGTAACCGTGGGACACAGCGTGACTTTGCATGGCTGTCACGTTGAGCGCGGATCTTTAATTGGCATCGGTTCTATTGTGCTGGACGACGTCCGCGTTGGCGCCAAGTCGCTTGTAGCGGCGGGGTCGTTGCTATCGCCAGGTACGATCGTTCCACCGCGTTCGTTGGTGATGGGGGTACCCGGCCGAGTCAAACGTTCACTGACCGAGCAGGAAGTCGCCGAACTGGATCTCTTTTGGCAGAACTACGTCCGCTTCACGAGTCTTTACTTGCAAGAACCATCCGGTGTGGAAGATCCGAGCTGAAATGTGGTGATGGATGCAGCTGATGCTTGATTGCTCTCGGGCGATATTTGTTTGTGTTTTGATGCGAAACTTTGGAGTTATGGTCTGCGCCCAGTTAGCCGACGCCAGGACGGCTGTTACGGCGGGTTCGAATAGCGGCTTTAACCAGTTTGTCTTCTACGGCGGGTTCTCCGTTTTCAAGTGATGGCCCAAATAAAGACCCAACCGGCTCGAGGCATGCGCGACTTTCTTTCCGCTGATGTGCGGAAGCGAGAGTACGTCATTGGTGCGATTAAGGACGTCTATGAGCGCTACGGCTTTGAGCCATTGGAGACGCCCGCTGCCGAAAATATCGAGACGCTGATGGGGAAGTACGGCGAAGAAGGTAATCAGTTAATCTACAAGATCCTAAAACGCGGTGTGCACGAGACGACGGGAGAAGCAGACCTTGCTCTGCGGTATGACTTAACCGTGCCGCTGGCGCGAGTAGTTGCTGAATATCGAGACAAGCTGCCCAAGTTTTTTAAGCGCTACCAGATTCAGCCTGTCTGGCGAGCTGATCGGCCAATGCGGGGAAGATTTCGCGAGTTCTACCAGTGTGATGTCGACATCATCGGCTCGCGTTCAATGTTAGTGGAGACCGAACTGATCGCCGCGGCGAGTGAGGCCCTTCAAAAACTTGGATTCAATGACTTCGTTGTAAGACTCAACCATCGTGAAGCCCTGACCGGTTTGCTCGCATGCGCGGGGGTTCCCCTACATGACCATGAAGCTACCCTGGTGGCTCTCGACAAGCTGGATAAAGTTGGGAGTGAGGGCGTGGCAGGCGAACTGGCTGAACGCGGGATCCCCGAGGCTGCAGGTAAACGCTTGCTCGATTTTTTTAATGCGCTTGCATCGCTCGAACATGCAGCGGATATTGCAGCCGGTGACGATTTGTCAGTCAAACGTCACGGACTCAATTCGGCAATTCTGGGCCGGCTGGTTGAGTTCGTCGGAACCAATGAGAAGGGTGCGAGGGGAGTTGACGATCTAAGATCGATCATTCAGTACGCTGCAGCGTCGGGATTTGCGCCAAGGATCATAATCGATCCGAGCCTGGCTCGGGGGCTTTCGTATTACACCGGGGCCATCATTGAAATTAGCGTAAAGGATCTGGCTGGGAGCCTTGGAGGAGGTGGAAGGTACGACAATTTAATTGGCATGTTCTCAGGGCAGGATGTGCCCGCCTGCGGTTTTTCTTTGGGAGTGGAAAGAATTATCGTCGTAATGACCGACCGAGGAATGTTCCCTTCCCAGCTGGTGACATCGCCGGCTGACGTGATGGTGACAATTTGGAATGAAGATTCGATCAGTGACTCCGTCGCTATCGCCCGGGATCTGCGCGCCTGGGGATTGCGAGTTGATCTGTATCCAGAAGCGGACAAACTAGGTAAGCAGTTCAAGTATGCTTCCGAGCGCGGGATTCAAGTGGTTGTGGTCTTAGGCGACGATGAAAAGGCTCGAGGTGAGGTTGCTATCAAAGATATGCGATCAGGTGAACAACGCAGCATTCGGCGCGACCAGGTTGCGCAAACAATACGTGGCACATTAAATCAGGCACAGCTAACCTGAGATGTCGGTCCGCAATAACCTTCACACATTGGTGCTGGCGAATGTCTTGCAAAATGAACGAATCACTCGGACGCCACTACCTCGACGACGCAATTACGACCTTTCGTGCTTACAAAAAGCTTGCCGAGAAGGCTTTGGATCAGTTGCGTGACGAAGAGTATTTCATCGCGCTTGACGATGAGGCCAATAGCATTGCGGTAATCATGAAACACCTGGCCGGCAACATGTTGTCGCGCTGGACAGACTTTCTGACTACCGACGGCGAGAAACCAGACCGCAATCGCGATATGGAGTTTGTCATTAAACCCCAAACGTCCAAAGAGGATGTGATGGCTTACTGGGAGAAGGGTTGGCGGCGCACATTCGAAACAGTTGAAGCGTTGCAACCAGAAGATCTCATGCGCACCGTACTAATTCGCGGAGAACCTCATACGGTCGTTCAAGCCTTGAATCGCCAGTTGGCCCACTATCCTCACCACATCGGCCAGATTGTTTTTCTTGCTAAGCATTTCAGATCGTCTGAGTGGAAATCACTGAGCATCCCGAAAAACAAGTCGGCGGAGTTTAATAAATATCTCGAGCAGAAACCTCATGAAGGTGAACATCGATTTGACGCTGCCGCAAGGTTTAATGCTGATACAAAGGAGGATTAAGCTGTCTGGGAACGTAAGTTTACTGGTTGGGAAACTGTTCGAGACCATTAACTAACGCGAGGAATAAAGTATGTTTCTGGGACTCCGTACTGCAATCTATCATGTGAACGATATTGAAAAGGGGCGCGATTGGTACAGCTCAATTCTGGGATTTGGGCCCTACTTTGATGAGCCTTTCTATGTTGGGTTCAACGTGGGCGGCTACGAACTCGGACTGCAACCAACGGAAGCAAATTCAGGAGGAAAGTCACATAGCGTAATCGCATACTGGGGCGTCGAAGATGCTGAGGCAGCTCTTCAACGGCTGGTTAAACTCGGTGCGGCTAAGCATGAAGACGT
>DASSCG010000100.1:0-5026 GCA_035697925.1 Pyrinomonadaceae bacterium | reverse complement strand
GACCAGAGGACGTAGCGATAATTATTTCTAATTCCGGTAGAAATGCCGCACCCATCGAGATGGCGCTGGAAATGAAGGCCCGCGGCGTAAAGGTTGTGGCCATTACGAACCTTGAGCAATCAAAGCTGTCCGGCTCGCGTGACGCATCCGGAAAGAAGCTTTTCCAACTTGCCGACGTCACGATTGACAATTGCGTTCCTGCTGGAGATGCGTTGCTTGATCTGCCCGGCCTTGCATCTCGCATTGGCCCTTCATCAACGGTCGCGGGGGCGGCGATTATTAACTCCGTCATCATCGAGGCGGTAGTTGAGTTATTACGACGAGGAGCGACCGTGCCGGTCTTGCCAAGCGCCAACGTCGAAGGCGTGAGTGAGGAGACATTGAGGAACATTCTGGCTCCTTACAAAGGACGCATTAAATATCTGGATGTGGACCAGCTTGCTGCGGTTGACCATGCAGACTAAGGCAACGATCCGCCGGCCGCCGCTTCTTGAAGTCATCGTCTGCTCAGTCTCAGACGCGATAGAAGCCCAGCGCGGAGGGGCAGGCCGGTTAGAAATCATCCGGGACCTCCAAAGCGGAGGCCTGACGCCGCCGCTTGAGCTTGTGCAAGAGATTCTCGACGTAGTCACGCTGCCGGTTCGCGTGATGTTACGAGAGAGCGACAGCTACGAAGTGACCGGGCAGGACGAGAAAGAAAAGTTATTCGCCCACGCTCGCGAGTTGTCGGAACTAAATGTGAATGGCGTGGTACTGGGATTCCTGAGCAGAGGAGAGATTGACGTTCCGTTAACCGAGTCGGTTCTTTCTTGTGCGCCGAACCTCTCCGCGACATTTCATCACGCTTTTGAGGAAGCTAAGGACCCTTTCATGGCAATCCGAGTTATCGAGCAGCTTAAGCAAGTGGATCGCATTCTGGCGAGTGGTGGAACCGGACCATGGACAGAAAAAATCAAACGGCTGTCCAGATATGAAGCGGAAGTCGACTCTGAAATCGAGATTCTCGTCGGCGGTGGAGTTGATCAGCAATCAATAGGAATGATTTGTCAGAGTACTCGTATCCGTGAGTTTCATGTTGGGCGAGCGGCGCGTAAGCCGGCCTCACCGGAAGGTGTTGTGAGTTCGGAGCTGGTGAAAGCGCTCGTTGCAACGTTACACGAACATTAGGTGGCACACACTCCAGTCTGTGATCACAAGACTCTGTTAATGGTATGAGCAAACTAACAGCACACAGACTAAAGTCTGTGCCACTGAAGCTTCGCGCGGAAGAATTGCGCGAACAGCTGGTAGCCATTCGGAGGAGCATTCACGAGCATCCCGAGTACGGTTTCCAGGAGCATGAGACTGCTCGTCTCATCGCCGCGACGCTTTCTCAGTTAGGTGCGCGCGTGCGGGAAGGAGTCGCGAAGACCGGCGTAATCGGTGAAGTGGGGACCGGCAACCCTATTATTGCGATCCGAGCCGACATGGACGCGCTCCCGATCGCAGAGGCCACTGCTCTTTCGTTCGCTTCGCGGGTTCCAAACATGATGCACGCCTGTGGACACGATGCTCACGTCGCCTGCGCGCTCGGCGCCGCGATGCTGCTGGCGGAAGAATTTCCTGAGAATCCTTCATCGGGCACCGTGAGATTTCTTTTTCAACCTTCTGAAGAGCAGCGGGATGAGGCAGGCCACAGTGGGGCGCAGCTCTTGATTGATGAAGGTGGGCTCGAAGGTGTTGAGGCTGTCATTGCACTACACACGAAGAATTTGCCCGTGGGAAGTGTGGGCGTAACCAACGGGCCTGCACTCGCCGCCAACGACACTATCAAGATCATCATTCAGGGACGATCGGCCCATGGCGCCCACCCTGAGGAGGGTGTCGACGCGATCGCCATCTCCGTGCAGGTGATCAGCGCAATACAACAGATCGTTTCCCGTCGCATCTCCGCCATCTCACCGGCCGTGGTCAGCATTACGACCATTCACGGTGGCGTGAAGGAGAATGTGATTGCCGATCGAGTTGAGCTCGGCGGCACGATACGCACAACAGGCGGCGCTGCGCGCCAACACATCATTGATGAATTGGAACGCGCACTAAGTGTCGGCCGGATACTCGGCGCGACCTGCGAATTACAGGTGTTCCCAGGTTATGACGCCACCATCAACGATCCCAAAGTTACAGAGGTGGTTCGTGACGCCGCAAGGAAGCTTCTGGGGCCGGCGCACGTGATTGAAATGCCGTTTGATCCTTGGTCCGAAGACTTTGGCTATATGACGGCCCGGGTGCCGGGGGCCATGTTCTGGTTGGGCGTTACCAGTGAGCGCGTACCGAATCCGATTTGGCACAGCTCAACGTTCGATCTTGACGAAGATGCGTTGCCCGTCGGCGCCATGATTCTTGCGGAGTCGGCAAAGAGCCTCTTAGCTTCAAGTCGATGAATAGGGGCGCCCGTTACTCGTGCAATTTGACTTTTTACTCTTATCCACACCGGGGCTTCAGCCCGGTGATCACTTGGGAGCTAGCTCCTAGGAACCGTTTCAACGGTTTCCGATCGGGTACAGCCTAGTTTGCATTGAGAAAACCGTTGAAACGGTTGCGAGACGATGCGAAATCTCCGCACCGGGCTGAAGCCCCGGTGTGAATAAAATGAAGGAGATTGGGTCAAGTATCTCAAAACTAAAACGATTACCAGCAGCCCTGCAAATTGTCGGGCCCAGTTTCTCCCGGGAAGGAGAATTATGTCGAAACAGATCTCACAACAACACGCTGACCGCTTAGCCGTCTTGGGCGGAACCCCCTCGCTCACAGTACCTCCTCCGGAGTGGCCCATCTTTGATGAGTCAGATCGCAAAGCGCTGAATCAAGTAATGGAAAGCAGAATCTGGGGGGGATATCACGAATCGGTGGCGACGTTGGAGCGTAGGTTTGCCGCATATCACGGCGCCGCTCATGGAATCGCCCTGGCAAACGGCACGGTCTCTCTGGAGATAGCTTTGAGTGCGGCCGGGGTCAAGCCGGGGGATGAAGTAATCGTTCCGCCTATTACTTTTGTGGCCTCGGCTACGGCAGTTTCGCGAATCGGAGCGGTGCCTGTCTTCGTTGACATCGATCCGGAGACTATCAACCTCGATCCCGACAAAGTTTCTGATCACATCAACGACCGGACACGCGCAATTGTAGTTGTTCATTTTGCAGGTCATCCTGCTGACCTGGATCGGCTTACGCAGTTATGCGACCAGCACGGTTTGATCATGATTGAAGATTGCGCCCACGCTCACGGAGCCGAATGGCATCAACGGCGCGTGGGAAGTTTCGGGAGTTTCGGATCTTTCAGTTTTCAAGCGTCGAAGAACATGACAGCTGGAGAGGGTGGCATCCTTGTCACTAATGATGCGGAACTGGCCGAGAGTGCACGCTCAATCGGAAATCAAGGTCGGCGAACGGGTGGGGCGTGGTACGAGCACGCGCGGTTGGGAACAAATGCTCGGCTTACCGGATTCCAAGCTACTCTTTTGCTAAATCAACTTCGTCGATTACCTCAACAAGTGGCGACACGAATGGCTCGCGCTCAGCGACTACGAGAAGGCCTACGGAAAATCCCTGGGCTTAAGGCAACACCCGAAATGCTTGATGAAAGGGTATCAGCTCATGCGTTCCATATCTTCTCGATGAAGTTCGATCAGGATAGCTTCGATGGGGTTTCGCGTTCGCGCGTGATCGAGGCCCTACAAGCTGAAGGCCTGCCAGTCACAGCCGGTTACCCCCAACCGATTTATCGCAATGAGCTGTTCAAAGATCATCCGCACGCTGTTCATGATTGTTCGGAGGCCGAAGCCTATTGCCGAACCTCGGTGTGGCTGCCGCATAACGCGCTGCTCGCTGACGAGCAGTGGATTGAAGCCGCGCTCGCGGCGATGCGCAAAGTCCGAGAACGAGCGGATGAATTGCTAACTTAGGCGAAGTGACACTCGAAGGGAAACTGAGTCTTATTTCTTATATCAACGAGTCTGTTTGCGCAGGCTGCAAGAACGAACCACGAAATCACACGAAATGGCACTAAATATTCGTGTTAGTTCGTGTGATTTCGTGGATCGTCGTCTTGCGATTCCAAACTAAGCACCAAACCGAAATGAAGGTAATGCGGTGATGAACCGGCGCAGATTCCTAGGCTCATCTCTCGGAGCGACGGCGATGGTGGCCGGGCTGCCGTCGGAGTTCGCTGCTCAACGGAAGCGCACACCGCGAGTGAGCACAATCGATCGGCTTGCCGGGCAAACACTTACTCAGCTGAGAGATGAATACCGCAAAGACCTCTTCAGCGACTTTCTGCCGTTCATGGAAAAGTATGTAATTGATCAGCAGTATGGCGGCTTCATGTGCAACGCTGATCATCACGGCAAGCGAATTAATGAAAATAAGCTGAGTTGGTTCGAAGGCCGTGGCATTTGGGTCTATTCGTATCTCTATAACAATCTGGCTCGACAAAAAAAGTACCTGGACGTCGCCGGTCGGTCGCTGGAATTCATCCTAAAAATTCGACCCTCAGGCGATGCGTTGTGGCCAAAAGAACTGACGCGGGAAGGAAAGGCGATAACTTCAGCAGATGGCGAGATCTATGGGGACCTATTTATTGCCGAAGGGTTGGCTGAGTATTCGAAAGCAACTGGAGACAGAACGCACTGGGATATGGCTCGTGAGCTGGTGTTGAAGTGCGTGCGGTTATATGACCGTGACGATTACCGGCCGACCATAGGCCAAACCTACCTTGGACCAAACGCCCCTTCCTTTCCTGGTGCGCGCATCCAGGGTGTGTGGATGGTGTTGATCCGTGTCGTGACACAGATGCTTAATATGCGTGCCGATTCAGATCTCGAACGTGCGGCCCACCGCGCCGTAGATGCCATCACCAAGTATCACTACAATCCGGGTTTCGACCTCATTAACGAGCTGCTGAACCACGATCTATCACGGCCTCAGAACGAGTACGCCCAACTCGTCTACACCGGACATAGCATTGAAAATCTTTGGATGCTGATGGATG
>DASSCG010000099.1:0-4842 GCA_035697925.1 Pyrinomonadaceae bacterium | reverse complement strand
GTGAGAAATTGCCCGATTCCATTGCCATAAATCGTCCCCGGTGCCTTTCCTCGCAATGCCTCCTGACCGACGATCATTACAGTCACCAGCGCAATTAGAGCCACGAAGCCCTCGGCTAACATTCCTCCGTAGCCCACGGGGCGGATGTGGGACTCGCGATCAACCTGCTTGGAAGTTGTTCCCGAACAAACGAGCCCATGAAAACCTGAACACGCGCCGCAGGCAATGGTCACAAACAAAAAGGGAAACAGCATCCCAGTCATGCCACCGATATTGAAACCTTTAAACGCAGGCTGCTGGATTTGGTAACCACCAAAGAAGACGCCGATGACGCCCAGTGCCAGCGCTGAGTACAGAATAAATCCACCCAGATAACCACGTGGCTGAAGTAGTGCCCAGACGGGAACAATCGAAGCCACGCCGCAATATATGATGATCAAGACTCCCCAGGTTTTGTGGTCCAACACCAGCCAGTGCGAGATCATTGTGCCGACCCATGACAAGGCAAATGCAGTTGGGACGAAAATAAGGGTGACGAGCCAAAGCGGAGGTTTAAGGTAACGCTGGACCAATCCGAGTATGAGTGAGAGCGCGAGATACAGGACACTTGCCGCCGCAACCGCCCCGCCGGGATTGAACGACACCGTTGCAGCCCGCAACTCCTCTGAGCCGCTTTTAAATGTGCCGGCCGTAATGTCCGCGAATGCAACTATGACATAAAGCAGCGCTATCCAAATGAATCCCATCATTGCCCGGCCGGCTCGTCCGCCCAAATGTTCGCGTGTGATTTCAGCGATCGAAGTTGCTCCGTGACGGACGGACGCTGCGAGACTAGCGAAGTCATGGACAGCGCCAATCAGCACTACGCCCAGCCCGATCCAGAGCAGACACGGCAGCCATCCGAAAGCCTGACAAGCCAGGATAGGTCCCGCGATCGGTCCAGCAGCGGCTATGGCAGAAAAGTGTTGTCCAAAGAGATAGAAAGGCCTGGTGGGCACGAAGTCTACGCCGTCGTTCACCTTTCGCGCAGGAGTTGTGCGTGAATCGTCTAGTTGGAACTGTCTGGCTACCCACCCTCCATAAAGCCGGTAGGCAGCCACAAGCAAGACTAGAAATCCGAGCGCGATCAGCGTTAGGGTCACTTCTTAGAAAAGCCTCCGCTTTGGTTATCTGAAATTTCAGTTGAGATCTGAAATCTGAGATTTGAAATCTGAGATCTAAGGGTTGAGATTTGAGATCTCAGATCTGAGATCCCAACCGATTCTAATCCGCTCGTCCTGTAGGCTGAGCAGTGGTCGCAACCATTACGGATCCTGCGGCTCCAAGAACGAGTCCCACCAAGATCAAAATTACTCCTGCGAGCGCGCGGCCGTGGTGCGGGTTATCAGCATTGATCGCGGCTTCAAAAACGCCAGAAAAGCCAATGTCATGAGGCACCGTGAACAAACCGACTGCAAGCGTCAGAAATCCAATAGCTGCAAGTTTGAGTATTGCCGGCGTTGTACTTGGGCGTCCCATTCTCATGCCGATGGCGCTGCGCGTGTAACCGTAAGCCAGGTAAATCGAAAGACCGAGTACCAACCAGCCAATGAACCGCCACCAGGTGTCCGCTGCCAGGTAGTACATCAGAAAAATGCAAGACGCTGCTCCCAGCAGTGGCAGCACCAAAGGGCCCAGAGGCACGCGAAATGGTCGAGGGCGTTGCGGATCTTTGTAGCGCAGAATCGGAATGCCGATGCAGACCAGCATGAAAGCGAACAGAGTTCCAATATTTGTAAGATTGAGCATCGACTCGATGTTCGCAAACGCCGCAATCCCGCCTACGAAAATGCCTGTGAGAATTGTGGTGACATGAGGAGTCTTGAATCGTGGATGAATACTCGCGAAGACTGGGGGCAGCAGGCCATCACGGGCCATGGACATAAAAATGCGCGGCTGGCCCAACTGGAAAACCAGTAACACTGCCGTATGTGCCACCACCGAACCAAAGGCAACAATTGTTTGCGGAAGAGTCACCCCGCTGGGCGCGACATAATCAAGCGCCATCGTTAAAGCTTCGGCCTGACCAGATGACGAGACCTTTTGTAGTTCCGGAAACGGTATCATTCCCGTAAACACCGCTGCTACGACCACGTAAAAGATAGTGCAAACAATCAGTGAACCGATAATGCCGATGGGCAGATCACGAGCCGGGTTTTTAGTCTCTTCAGCAACAGTCGAAACCGCATCGAACCCGATGTAAGCGAAAAAGACTAGCGCGGCTCCGGCAAATGTCCCGCCCCATCCTTGAGGCCGGAACGGATGCCAGTTTTCAACCATTTTTCCGGGTGGCACGAAGTAAAGTGCGGCGCCTACAAAGAACAGCAAGACGATAATTTTGATGGCGACCATACCGGCGTTGAAATTTGCTGATTCGCGGATGCCCCAAACGAGAACAACAGTAAGCACTGCAACTATCGCGAAAGCCAGGAAGTTGAAGATCACTGGAACGCCTAGGATCTCTGGAGCGCTGCCGAAAAGCTTTGCATATGTAGCCGGATCGTCCGTTGCGAGGAGCCTTGCGGAACGATAGTCAGCTGCCAACCAGTGTGGGAACTCTATTCCCAGGTTTTGTAGTAGCTTGTGAAAGTATTCTGCCCAACTAATCGCCACCGCGACGTTACCGATGGCATATTCAATAATCAGATCCCAACCAATGATCCATGCTATGAGCTCACCCATCGTGGCGTAGGAATATGTATAAGCCGACCCCGATATTGGGACCATCGAAGCGAGCTCGGCATAGCACAATGCCGTGAAACCACAGACAACACCTGTAATAACGAACGACAACATCAGCGAGGGTCCCGCGCCCGGACGTCCCGCTGCCGCGTCTCCGGCGGCAGCAGAACCGACGGTAGCAAAGATGCCTGCGCCGATGATTGCCCCGATGCCGATGAGGGTGACATTAAAGGCCCCAAGGGTGCGCTTTAGAGCGAATTGAGGCCCACCCATACTGGCGAGAATATCGTCGAGATTTTTTGTGCGAAAGAGCCCCTTTAACAACGGTGTCGCCTCCTAAATCGATCGAAATAGGTTATCAGTCTTGCTATTACCGTTATTGCGGAAGGAATGCTGGCGGAGTTTGGCATGGAATACGGAGGAAGGTAAAGAAAACTCCGGTCCAGAATAGAGCAGGCACCCGTATAATTGTTGGCGCACAGAAAGAGGCCATCCTCACAACAGGCGGCGAAGCCGATGTCGAAGATCTGAGTTTTGAGGCGAAGGCAAACCTAGTTAAGTTAATATCAGGCCCAATCGAACGCTGAGGTGAATTGAACGTAAATAATTGCTGACCGTAAAAAGTTGCTGATGTTTCCTTTCCGAAACATTCTCTTCCCTACAGACTTTACGCTGCACGCTCGCGCTGCGTTGAAGTATGCGGCAGCATTTGCACGCAGCGGTGGGGGAAGAGTTGTGCTTTTTAGTGTTCAAAGCTCAACTGTGCCAATCAATCTTTTGAGCATGCCCGAGCGCATCGTGGCAGAGCAGGAAAACCCTTCGCTGCTTCAGATCAGGGCTGAAGTAACCGACTTACTTGCCGATCCGCTTTTTGCTGGGTTGGAGGTGGATCCGGCGATAGTAGCTGGAGAACCGGCGCCGGAAATTGCGCGCGCTGTGCGCGAATACGAAATCGATTTGGTGACAGTTGTCACGCACGGTCGCAAAGGATTGACTCGCGCACTTTGGGGATCCACTGCGGAAGAGATCATCGCAGAGGCTCCGTGCCCGGTGTTGACGATACGCCCGCCGCAGCATGATTTTGTGGAGTACCAGGGAAGCCGCTGCGAAGTCCGGTTGAATCGAGTCTTACTAGCGACGAACTTCCGTCCCTCATCAACCGCAGCAACTCAGATAGCAACCCAGCTAGCAAGTGAAACTGGCGCCGAACTGCATGCTGTTTGCGCTATCGGCGACTATTTTGAGCAAGTGTCGGTGATGTTTCCTGAAGGTGGATTAACGGCGCTCACTAATCTGCGCAGTTACGTGCAGGAGCGTATGGCCCAACTTGCGCGCGAAGATGGTGCTCGCGCAGTTACGCATATTGCTGAGGGACGGCCTTATGCAGAGATTGTGCGACTGGCTGCGGAAAAGGATGTGGATTTGATTGTGATTGGCACTAACGTGCACGCGTCACTTTTTGGTGGCACGCCGGTTCTGGGGTCTGAGATTGAACGAGTGGTCCGAAACGCACCCTGTCCTGTGCTATGCGTGCCCGCTAGCAAAGTACTCACGCCGCTGACGGCATTGGTGACTCGACCGGTGCCGCAAATGTAGAGACAGTGTGCAGGAGCAGACGGCAGGAGCAGACGGCAGATCATTTATCAATTCTCATTTGCCATTTCTCATTTTCATTGAACGCCAAGACCGACTCAACACCTACTGCATCGAGTCCGTTTGGCGGCAATTTTTCTGAAATGAGAAATGAGAAATGACAAATGACAAATGAGAAATGATTAGAAATGCGAAATGAAAAGTTTCGCTGCGCTGGTTCTACAGTTCGCGGACACAAATCTAGAAGCAGCCGCCCTGCGCCTGCCGTCTGCTCCTGCCTCCGGCCGTCTGGCTTAGTGCACCGTGTCTACAGGCATACCCGCATTCTTCCAGGCATCCATTCCACCTAACAAAGCCGCTACGTTTTCAAATCCTTTTTTTCTGAGCTCGAGCGCCGCACCGGCGCTGGTATGTTCGTTTGGTCAAGAGCAATAGGTGACAATAGTTTTGTCCCTTGGCACTTCATTCGCGCGTTCCGCTATTTGGGTGTGGGGGATTAGCTTTGCGCCGCGGACGTGCCCCGCGTTG
>DASSCG010000098.1:0-3674 GCA_035697925.1 Pyrinomonadaceae bacterium | reverse complement strand
AGATTATCCATACCAGCCTTTCAAAGAAGTAGAATTCACATTTCTCATTAACTCTGATTCCCAGCCCCAAAATATGTAGGAATCGCTCTCATTCACACCGCCGCTTCAGCGCGGTGATTCGGCTGACCTCTTAGCGGGCCTTAAGTTTTGAGTTTACGGATCAGACAGTATCGTTTTCCGGGGATAGTTGCTGCGGTGGACACTTCACGCTGCCATACGAACAGAATACGCAACAATCTCCCGGCTGTGGTTTTAGCCTAACGCCGCAGCCTTCACACACGTAGAAGTGAATGCAGGCGTTTGTAGGCATTTCTTCGATTTTCGCAAAGCCACACTCAGGACAAGTAATCTTCGATTCGAGAATGATCATTTTAATAGCGGCAACAAAGCGTTTTTGAGCGTAGCGAACTCACTTCTCACGGTCATACCTGTAGCTAGTTCACGGTCGGGTCTTTGCGTCCATTTGGAGTCACTACCGTAAAGATAGAATGTGTCCCAAACAACGTCCGGATCGTTGGTCTCAGGGTCTTTGCCAGCATAGAAGCGGCCAACCTTTTTCTTTTCGTCCCAATAGTGGAGGACACGAGGATCGTCGAGAACGCCGCCTGTCCAATTCCACCTGGAACGCGCATCGCTAGGAATCATCGAAAACCAGATTACATAGACGCGCAGCTTCTGAGATTGATTCGCCTTTAGAATCTCGCTTTGTACCCGCCGGGCACCTACAAGACATTCCGGTCAAGTGGGAGATAAAAGAAGCAGCACCCGAACCTTGCCTGCGTCTTGGTTGAACTGTTCGCGCAACTCCGAAACATTGTTGAGGTTCGTGAGGGTTAGGTTTGGTTCTGGACTAAACGATCCGATTACTACCGCCGCCACTGTGGCGAGTAAAACGACCGCAATGATCACCCATCTCCAGCGTGAATTAGCGATGTTCCCGCGGCCTTCCGTTTCTTTGCCGCTTTTCACGGAATCTGTGGTCAGCCAGATATTATTGGCTTGCCTCAAAAGTCAGCTTTCGGATTATTCAAGGTCTTTGCTCCGGAGGAGCAAGATGTTTATAGCTCCACATCACTCGAGACATCCCGCTCCGTTAGGAGCGGCATGTAAACTGAACCCGCTAAGACACATTGCGCTCCTTCGGAGCGCTGGGCTAATTAAAAACGCGAGGCTATAAACGTCGTGCTCCTCTGGAGCACTTCGTTGTCGGACGTCAACGCGATCCACTTTTCGTACAAAGCCTATAATATTACCGTTGGACCAGTTACACCGGGCTAAAGCCGCGTTGTGACTGACAACTGTGTAGGACTTCTGTTTAAGCCTTACTGATTTCTCCCAAAAAGCTGCGCCCGGCTGTTAGTCTCAAACCAAAATTCTCGGCAATTGTCTGACCGATATCCGCCAGCGAATCACGATTCCCTAGGTCGACGCCAGAGCGGGCCTGCTTTCCAAACACAAGCAGCGGCGCATACTCACGTGTATGATCGCTTCCACGAAAGGTCGGGTCGTTGCCGTGGTCGGCAGTGATTATCATTAAGTCATCGTCCCGCATAGCGGCTTCAATTTCGGGAAGGCGCGAGTCGAAGTGCTCGAGGGCCTTCGCAAATCCTTCCGTGTCGCGGCGATGTCCAAAGAGCATGTCGAAATCGACCAGGTTGGAAAAGATCAAACCTCGAGAATCGTCATTCAAGGCATCAATCGTCTGATCGATTGATTGCTGATTGTTTTTAGCAGTCCGATCTTCAGTCACGCCGTTCGAATCATAGATAGAAGCAATCTTCCCGATACAAACCACGTCCAAACCCTCGTCCGCTAGACTCACCAGGAGATTTTCTCGCGGTGGTGGAACGGCATAATCATGTCGGTTCTCCGTACGATAGAAACCACCGGGTTCGCCCAGGAACGGGCGAGCGATAACTCGGCCAACTTTGTTTGGCCCATCCAGCATGCGCCTGGCGGTTTCGCACATCTCATAGAGTTTCCGCAACGGAATTACCTGTTCGTGCGCCGCAATCTGAAAAACCGAATCGCCCGAAGTATAGACAATGGGCTTTGCGGTCTTCACATGCTCTGCTCCTAATTCTTTGATTATTTCGGTTCCTGAAGCGGGGACATTTCCCAAGATTCCTGGAACTCCAGTCTCACGAATGAATTGATCGACGATGCTTTGAGGAAATCCATTTGGATACGTAGGAAACGCTTTTTCCAAAATTATTCCGGCCATCTCCCAATGACCAGTCGTTGTGTCTTTACCATTTGAAAGCAATGCGCAACGCCCGTATGAGCCTTGCGGCTCCGGCAACGATGACACACCCTTCAAAGGACGAATGTTACCTAAGCCGTAACGCTGCAAGTTTGGCAGGTGTACCGAGCGCGACTCGAGTATGTGGCCGAAGGTGTCGGATCCCTTATCGCCCCACGCTTCCGCATCAGGCATCTCGCCAATACCGGCTCCATCTAGAACGATGAGTGTTATGCGATTAAATTTGTCGTTATTGGTCATGCTTACTAACTGTGATCTCCCGCCCTTGTCTTGTAGGGGCGGAACTACGTGTCCGCCCCTGTACTAAAGCTGAACTCTTGATATGAAGGAGCCGACACGGAGTTCCGCTCTCTTACAGACAGTAGACTGAATGGCAAATGGGACTTGGAAAATAATAAATGGAAGATGGTTCTGGTTGCCCCGTGATAACCACTGACTAACCCTTCGGGGCATAGTAGCCTTCTCGCGCTCGCACTTGCGCCTTGTCTGGAATGCCACGTACCTCAATGCGAATCGCTCGGAACTTGCCATCGCGGGCTTTATTGGTGGGGTAATAACCGAGACTGTATTGCGTGCCGATTTCATTGGCCACTTGAGCAAAAGCAGCTCGAGCATCCTGTAAGCTGGCAGCTACGAAGTTCTTGCCGCCGCTGGCTTTTGCAAGATCGTTCATCTCGCGACGAGCAAGGTTGTAAAGGTCGCGGCTGATTTGCATTCGCTCAAACTGCCCCATCCGGCAAAAGTCGGTAAACTCATCGGAGCTTGCGCGAGGAACGAAGATCGCACGATAGCGTTTGAGCTGCTTGGCGGAGAGGCTTAAGCGGCCATCGTCCGCGCAATCTTTTAACAACCGATCTTCGACAAAATCTTCTGTGTTCACTTGGATAAAGTAACAGGCAATTCCAGCGCTGGTAAGTCTCGCGCGCGCAGCAGCGAAATCCGAGTCACTCGAAGAATCCACTCCGTCAGTTAATGCAACTACTGCACGCCTGCCCCGAACTTCCTCGTTAGGCTCCTCGCGGAACACCACACGAGCGACACGATCCAGTGCATCGTAAAACGGCGTTCCGTTGGCAGACCCCAGACTCTGGATTGCCTTCTGAAGCGTTTGCCGGTTCGCTGTTAATTCAGAAAGCACCTCGACCGTTGCAGTTGGCCCGTTAGCGCGTTCCTCGGTATTGAAACCAACAACCGCTACGCGGTCTCCGGACCGGAGACTGTTAATAAAGACGTTCGCGGCTTGGCGGATCAAAGCTACATCTGCTCGAGTTGACCCCGAAGTATCGAGCAGGAGAGCGATCTCAAATGGCGCCTCGGTTGTGCCGAAGTTGGCAATTGACTGAAGTTTTCCGTCCTCATAGACGAGGAAGTTTTCGCGCCTTAATCCGGGCAAAGGTCGACCGGAATTATT
>DASSCG010000097.1:0-7388 GCA_035697925.1 Pyrinomonadaceae bacterium | reverse complement strand
GCACGCCGCAAAGCGGTGGCGGCAAGCGGTCAGGAGTGTTAACTTGTTTAGTCACAGCCAATATTGTGTCGATGGATTAAAGCCCTCACTCCAAAGTAAGTACTTACTTACCACCGGGCCGAGCGGACTGTCAAGTCGCTGAGTTGTTCACTTGTATGGTTCCCGAACCTTTGTCGATCAGGTGCTTGTACCTTTTCACAACAAGGAAACAACTCCATCGCATCAGGCGTTTCATTTGACTGAGGTAGACTCGATTTATTCAAGTAGAACAGTGTCGGCACGTTTCTTGCACGACTCTTTTCTATAACTTTGCGGATCGCGCGCTGAAGCAAACGCAGAAGCCGTCGGTTCACCACTAGACTGATAGAAGGAGAATTTTCGAAATGTCACAAAACCGAGAAGGCTTTAATCCTAACTCCCCAACCTCAAGCACGGGCACTGGCGCGGGTACCGGATCGACAGGCATTGGGAGCGGCATCGGCTCCAGCAGTTACGGTAGTACAGGCTCCAGCACGCCAGGTTCCGGCAGCACTGGCGCCGCCACCGCCCTTTCACAGACAGGTCACAAGATTTCTGAGGCGGCCACGCAGGCAAAAGACTACGTTACCGATAAGGTTTCAGTAGTGGGCGACAAGCTCAAGGAACTTCAGAACGCAGACATCGGTGAAGTTGCCGAGAACGCCAAAGAATACGCTCGCAAGAATCCCGGCCAAGCCATTTTGATTTCGGCAGCTGCCGGACTCGTGCTGGGCCTAATCCTTCGCGGCAGACGCCAGTAAGCTTTCTCGAAGTTAACTGACGCCACCTATGGCCGCAATTTTGGACAGGAGGTAGGACATGGCAGCTCCAACAACAGCTGTAACAACTGCTAGAGATTCCTCGCTCAAACCGGAAGCCGATAGCTTGCCCTCGTTAGTAAGTAGGCTTGGCGACGATGTGATGCAACTCTTCGACACTAAGCTGACTTTGCTTAAGGTCGAGCTAAAAGAGGAAGCAAATGCTTACGCACGGGGCGGGATTGCGATCGCCCTCGGAGGAGTGGTGGCGGCAGTTGGTTTTGCGTTGCTCAACGTAGCTGTGGCTTTCGCAGTCTCAACACTTTTCGCGAGCGCCAATCTCAGTCAGGCAGCCAAATACGCACTGGGGTTTGTTCTGACCGGACTTTTCTACGTGGTCATAGGTGGCATCGTTGTTTTGACAGTGAAGAACCGTCTGGCCCATCAGGATCTGGTACCCAACAAGACGGTAGAGGAACTGAGAAAGGATAAACAATGGCTGAAGAACGAACTTTAGGTTTGGCTCGCGCACCCGAGATCAGAGAAGAAGACTTCTCTAAAGAAGAGCTTCAGCTGCGGATGGAGGAAGCTCGGGACTCCATCACCCAAACCGTATCTGAAATTAAGGAGACAGTGGTGCAACAATATGAAACCGTAAAAGACGCACTTGATTGGCGAGAGCAGTTCAAGAAACGTCCGGTGGCCTGGAGCCTGGGAGCAGCCGGAGTCGGGTTCTGTGTGGGGTATTGCATAGCCGCCACCATCAAGGGCGACGAGACAGATTCCGAAAGCTATGTATCTGACCAGCGCGCGTACGCCAGCCAGCCCATCACCGGCCGTTCTTACACGCCTTTATCAGCAGCACTCGAGACTTCTGACAAGACCAATGGAAAGGACGAGGGTCCGGGTGTCATAGCGCGTTTTAAGGAAACCAGAGCCTTCGATCGTTTGCAGCAGGAAGTTGGCTCTCTTGGGGACCGACTAATTGAAGAACTTTCAACCACGGCCCAAACGGTCGTTTTGCCGGCATTTATTCGTAAGATTCGTGAGTTAATTGGTGCTGATCTTTCGGATAAAGGAAGTGTTCAGTCTGAACCTGGGGCAAGCATGCGCGCGGGAGCCAGGGCTTACGAGCCAGTTCTCGAACGCAATCCTAGCTAAACAGTTACAAATGTCTTTTAGAAAAATAGCGGGCCATGAAGGCCCGCTTTTTCTTTTAGATTCAAGTCCTGCTAATTCGCGAGTAAGGAAGGTGGTTTACCCCGCTTGGCTTTTAATGACACTAAGGCGGGGTTAAACCACCCTTCCCTACCTGCAAATTGCTCCCACCTGCGAATTACTTCAACTACCTTCCCGGCATTGCCTTGCGGGGAATCTTTTCGTCTCGAGTTGCTGCCTTGTAGACAAACGCGGCAATGATGGTAGCCGCTTGTTTCATATCATCCGCCTGAATGCGATCAAAGACATCCTGATTCGAATGGTGTGTACGAGTGTCGTATTCGATTTCATCCTGGATAAACTGAAAGCCGGGAAGACCGATGGCATCGAATGCCAAGTGGTCAGTACCGCCGGTATTTGAAATCGATAGAGTGGCAGCACCCATATCACGAAACGGCGTCAGCCATTCCCGGAACAACGGCCTTACGCCTTCGTTGCCCTGCAGATACACTCCACGAATTTTTCCCGTTCCATTATCGAGATTGAAGTAGACGCTCAGCTTCTCATAGTCAGGTTTAGTAACCAATTTAGGTGCAGGCGCAGGACTGGAACTCGTGGCAGGACCACCTGCAGGGACAGTCTCCATTCGGCCGAAGTGCTCAGCAACGTATGCGCGCGAACCTAAAAGTCCTTGTTCTTCACCCGACCACAGTCCTACCCGGATAGTGCGACGTGGTTTCAAATTTAGTGCCTGCAAAATGCGAACAGCTTCCATGGCTACGGCAACGCCGGCACCGTTATCTGTAGCGCCTGTACCTGAGTGCCACGAGTCCATGTGACCACCCAGCATGACAATCTCATCCTTCAAATCGCTGCCAGGTATCTCAGCAATGGTGTTGTAGCCCATCGGATCTGCATCCTGCCACTCAACTCCCAGGTCTACGGTCATCTTCACTTTTTCGCCGGCTTGAAGGAGACGAACTATGCGGTTGTAATGTTCAACCGCGACTACGACTTGAGGAGCAAACTTAGGTGCGTTCTTGTCGTACGGTGGAATAGAGCGTGAGTTGGGACCGAAAGGTTCGGCAGGCGGTGGTTGCGGCACTGATGCGGATTGGACGAAGATTGTCCCGCCATCTCCGGCACGACTGGGATCAACGACGACTGCTGCACCTTCCTCCTGCAGGAAGAGATTCTTCTTTGCGGCAAGGTTGAAAGCGGCGCGCTGCTCAGGCGTCAGCTGAAACCGGCGTGGCGTTGCACTTCGCGGATCAGGTGCATCAGCGAGAGTTAATAAGTCTTTTTCATCTCGGCGGGTGCCTGGGGCGTCGAAGTGGGCCTTAACTTCCCTGAGCGGGGCAGTCAACACAATCGCGCCTTTTAACTTACCTTTGAATCGCTGCATATCAGCTTCATCTTTGGCATCGAAGTAAACGACCTCAGCAGTGAGCGGGCCATTAGTGCCCGGCGACCAGGCTTTGGGATAGGCAATGAGCGGTATCGCCACTGGGTCAACCACCTGTGCCGAGAACCTCTTTAGTGTCCATCCCCGTCCAAACGGTCCCCATGCTTCGAGATGCGCGTTCTGCAGTCCCCACTTCGCCATTTGATCCCGAGTCCATTCGTTTGCTCTCTTCATTCCTGGCGAGTTAGTAAGACGAGGACCGATCACGTCGGTCAGATAACTCAGAGTCTGCATGACCTGAGAACGGTTCATCCCCTCATCCTTAATGCGCTCGATTGGATCGTTGGGGTCCTTTTGTTGGCCCGGCTGCTGCATTTGAGCCCGGGGTTGAGTTGAAGGCGTTGCAGCTGGTTGCTGTCCGAAAATCGCGTTCTGCGAAAACACAAAGATAAAAAGCAAAGCCAGTGCGGCGTAGCGTCGTAGCATGATTAGTTCTCCTAAAAATTCAATTTATTGAGGGACTGTGTCCAACGAGGAAAAATGAATTGCGTAATACTGTTTTCGCAGCTTGAAGGTTTCAGCGGCAGCTATTGAGCAGGCCGGCGCTCAGGTTTTGCCTTCGTTTGCTTAATCTTGGGGGTATCGGTTTCGTTCGAATTGTACCCGCATTCTTCATTAGCGCAGTAGCGGAAGGTACCGTCTTTCTTGGTCGTTTTTTCAAGGAGAAAAGGAGCCTGGCAGTTTGGACACTGCTCCTTTACCGGCTTATTCCAATAGACTGCGTCGCACGTAGGATACTGCGAACACCCATAAAATGTCTTTCCACGTTTCGATTTCTTGACGACCAGCTCGCCTACGCATCCCTCTCGGGGGCACGAGACACCCGTCGTCTCCTGCTTGATGTATTTACACTTGGGGTAGTTTGAGCAGGAGATGAATTCGCCGAACCGCCCAAACCTCTTGACCAGTTGCGCGCCATCCACCGGACACTTCTCATCAAGCGGCACAGGTGCTGGCGCTACTGCCCCGCCTTTGGAGATCTTCCTGATGTTGCGGCATTCGGGATACCCCGTACAGCCCAGGAATTGCCCAAATCGACCTCGCTTAAGCTGCATGGGTTTTCCACAGAGATCGCAGGCTTCCGGTTCTTCCGATCCGTTACTGCCGGCGCCAACTTCCGTGCTGGCAGCATTCCCGTCCGATCCAGGTTTGGCTTCGGCATCCCGCGTAGCGCCGCAATTAAGGCACTTAAGGTACTTGCCGAAGCGCCCAAATTTCCGAACCATCCCTTTGGTTTCGCACTTAAGACACACTTCGTCTGTCGGCGTGTCTACGTTCTTAATCCCTTCAGTGTAGTGCTTGAACTTGCTCAGATCGTCTTTGAACTTGTCATAAAACTCATGGAGCGCAGTGGTCCACTTTAGTTTCCCTTCTTCGACGTTATCGAGTTCTTCTTCCATGCGCGCGGTGTAAGTGACATTGAAGAGATCATCGAATCCACCTTCAATCAGCACGTCATTTACCGTTTTGCCCAGTGCGGTGGGATGAAAGCGGCCTTCCAACTTTTCGACGTACTCGCGGTCCTGGATCGTGGTCATGATCGCAGCGTAGGTAGACGGCCGGCCGATTCCTTTTTCTTCGAGTGCTTTCACCAAGGTGGCCTCTGTATACCGCGGCGGCGGCTCAGTAAAGTGCTGTTCAGGCGTAATCGCGTTTAGACTGAGCACCTCGCCCTTTTCAACCATCGGCAGCGTCCGCTCAGCCTCTTCATCCTCCTCGGTTTTCTCATCACGACCCTCCTGATACAACTTTAGGAAGCCGTCAAACTTTTGGACGGAACCGGTGGCACGAAAAGTGAAACGCCCGGCATTGATGTCAATTGTTGTTTGATCGAAGATTGCCGGAGTCATCTGCGAGGCCACAGTGCGCTGCCAAATCAACCGGTAAAGTCTTAGTTCGTCCTTGTTCAGATATTGGGCCAGCGAATCCGGCGTGCGTGCTACCTCAGTAGGTCGAATAGCCTCGTGGGCATCCTGGGCATCTTTCTTGGAGCGATAATGAACCGCCTTGTTAGGCAGGTAGGCCTCTCCAAACTGCGCACCAATGAAATCCCGGAGCTCACCGAGAGCCGCGTCCGAAACGCGAGTCGAATCGGTGCGCATGTAAGTGATCAGGCCCACTGAACCTTCCGTGCCTAGTTCCACTCCCTCGTACAACTTTTGCGCCAGCATCATTGTTTTCTTAACGGCGAATCCGAGCTTGCGCGACGCTTCCTGTTGCAGCTTCGAAGTGATAAAGGGCGGGACCGGATTTCGTTTCCGCTCCTTAGTGGCCACCTCGCTGACCACGAAGTTTTCTTTTTCTGCCTCGGCCACAATTTTGGTGGCCTGAGCTTGATCGCTGATTAGAATTTCAGTCTTCTTGAGATCCTGATCGAAACCGCCCGTCTTTACCGACTGTTCCCCGACTTTAAAAAGCCGCGCATCAAATGCGGGTGGAAGTTTTGCAGCAAGGTTCGCGAGAATGGTCCAGTATTCGGTCTTCAGGAATTTTTCAATCTCTCGTTCGCGCTCAACAACCATTCGAAGGGCGACTGATTGGACCCTACCGGCACTGAGACGGCCTCCAATCGTGCGGCACAACAGCGGTGAAACCTTATAACCCACCAAACGATCCAGCACCCGGCGAGCCTGTTGTGCGTCAACGAGGTTTTCATCGATTTGTCCGGGATTATCAAAGGCCGCATTTACGGCACGTTTGGTAATTTCATTGAACATCACGCGATAAGTGGGCTTCTTTGGACGTTTGGGAACTATCTCTTCTGCCAGGTGCTGACAAATAGCTTCACCCTCGCGATCCGGGTCAGCGGCAAGGTAGACAGCATCCGCGTCTTTGGCGGCTTTCTTGAGCTCAGCCACAATTCGTTTGTTGTTTCGTTTTCGCGAGTCAGGAATTACTTCGTACGTCGGCTTGAAATCATCGTCGATATCGACTCCGAGACCTTTCGAAGGCAGATCTTTAATGTGGCCTATCGAGGCTTTAACCAGATAGTCCTTTCCCAGGTATTTATTAATTGTTTTCGCCTTAGCAGGCGATTCAACGATGACCAGATTTTTTGCCATGGGCTTAACTATTTGCGATTGCCAGTTGCCAATTTCGTCTAATACGGAAGTGCTTAAAATTACCTATCGCCGTTTTTCCTTTCGCTAATTGGCATTTAGCAATCAGCATTTGGCAATGTCTACATTTTCCTCACGAAACACTTACCAGGCAGCGCACGGACCAATTCGCGCATTTCTAAACCTAACAGAGACGCAGTTAGATCTGAAATAGAGAATCCACTTCGTTGGGCCAGCGAATCAATATGTTCCGGACTATCTGCTGTTAGGAGTTTCAAAATCGCAGCCTCCGAATCAGAAAGCCCACCTGGTACCAAAGTGAGCTGGTCGGCTAACGACTTTTGTCTCTTTTTCTCGCCAAAAGGCGGCGGGAGTAACTTCGCCGCGATTTGTGGCGGCAACTCAGCCGCGATGTCTTGCCATTGTTGGACCAACTTTGCTCCCGCCCCTTTGATCAGGTAATTAGTGCCAAAAGAATTACGTGAAGTGATGTTCCCTGGTACTGCAAACACTTCCCTGTTCTGTTCAATTGCCAATCGCGCCGTTATCAACGACCCTGAATTTTCTGCTGCCTCAACCACAACAACGCCCAGGCTCAAGCCACTAATGATGCGGTTTCGATACGGAAAGTTTTCCGATACGGGAGGAGTGCCAAGGGGGAACTGTGTAACCAACGACCCTCCGCGTTCTAGAATTTCATCCGCCAACCTTCGATGATCCCGCGGATAAACCTCATCTATTCCAGTGCCCAGCACGCCTACCGTCCGCCCTCCACCTTCCAGAGCGCCACGGTGTGCCGAAGCGTCGATTCCCCGTGCGAAGCCCGATACCACTGTGACTCCCCTTTGGGCCAAGTCGCGCCCTAACATCAGGGCCGCATTTTGCCCGTAGGTTGAACACCGGCGCGAACCAACTATCGCTACGCACGGC
>DASSCG010000096.1:0-3968 GCA_035697925.1 Pyrinomonadaceae bacterium | reverse complement strand
CTACTTGAACATTGTAAATGAACTTGAGGAAGCGCTTGGTGGGCAGGGACAAATTGCCGGCGAGTCTCCAGATGGTTCGTTCCACATCTCGGATTCACGTCACGCGGAAGCGTTAAAACTACTGCGCGCTGAGGGGGTGGTTGGAGGCCGTCCGCTGATCGCTGTGTGTCCCGGTTCGATAAACAGCCGAGCAAAGCGTTGGCCGCCTGACCGATTCGCCTTGCTTGCTGACATGTTAATGGACGAGCTGAGCGCAGACATACTGCTCATTGGCTCGCCAGAGGAACTGAAGGTTTCACGAGAAATTACAACTCTAATGCGTCATACACCTGTTGTGCTGACGGGCAAAACCAGCCTGGCGCAGCTTGCGGGGATAATTAGCCTCGTCGACCTTCTGATCACTAACGATACCGGTCCGGCACATATCGCAGCGGCGATGGGCCGGCCAACATTGGTTATCTTCGGACCTACGAATCCGCTAACGACTAGTCCGTTTTCACGAGCTGCCGAGATCGTTCGCCATCCACCGGACTGCGCACCCTGCATGTTGCGAGACTGTCCGATTGATCATCGCTGTATGACTGCCATCAGTCCGCAAGAGATTTTAAACCGCGCAAGGTTTTGGATTGAGAAGGAGACTTTGGAAGGCGAAACAAAGACTAGTCCAAACGAAATGAAGGTTTCACAGCTTTCGCGAAGTTAGACTAATGTAGCTCTCAACTGAAATGTTAGGTTGTCTAATTTCAACCGCTCCCCAGGGCTGAATCGCTGGGCTATTATCATTCATCCGCTAACGCGGACTGGTTTGGAACAATTTTTCGGACAAAGAGTTTAACTTAATACGGGTGATTAAAATGAATCGCGCTGTCTTCATAGATCGGGATGGAACCATATCGGAAGAAGTAGGGTACATCAACCACGCTTCTCGCTTCCGCCTTTTTCCCTATTCAGCGGCAGCTATCAAGCTGCTGAATGACAATGGGTGGTTGGCGATCGTAGTTACAAATCAGGCGGGCGTTGCACGCGGCTATTTTGATGAAGACATGATTCACATTGTCCACGAGACGTTGAAACAGGAAATGTCTGCTTCTGATGCTCGAATCGATGCGATTTACTATTGTGCTCATCATCCGGCGGTTGGAGAACCACCGTATCGATCAGACTGCGATTGTCGTAAACCAAAGCCCGGCCTGATTCACAACGCCGCTAAAGAGCTCGACATCGATCTCAAGGAGAGTTGGATGGTCGGGGATCGTTACAGCGACATTGAACTTGCACGCAACGCTGGGGTCAATTCGGCTTTCGTGCTGAGCGGGTATGGGCGAGGCGAATGGGAACATCAGCGACAAGCATGGGTCTATCAGCCAGATTTAACTGCGCACCACTTGCTCGAAGCCGTCAAGAAAATAATCGAAGAACCTTCTCGGACAAAGGTATGACGACCTCTCGAACGTTGCTGCAAGAGCGACTGATCAGTATCGTCAAGCGCTTTCACGACCGACGAATCCTGGTGGTCGGCGATGCTATAGCTGATCAGTTTGTCTATGGCGCGATCAGTAGAGTCTCGCGCGAAGCCCCTGTTTTTATTCTGCGTCATGAGCAGACAGAGACGGTTCCGGGCGGCGCAGCCAACTGTGCAATGAATTTGGTATCTCTCGGCGCCAGCGTCGCGCTAATTGGAGCAGTCGGCAAAGATTCGGCGGGCCGAGCCCTGATTGAAAAGTTAGAGTCAGGAGGCGTGGATTGTAGCGGGTTGTTGACGTCCGAGAAACTTCAGACAACCACTAAAGTACGAATCCTTGCGGGCCAGTTGCACTCCACCAGACAGCAGGTCATCCGCCTTGATTACGACGGTAGCGAATTAAATTCGGGCTTTCACGACCCGCTACTTAAAAGCATTGCTGAAGAGGTACAGGACGCGGATGCGGTCATAGTCTCGGACTATAACTACGGAGTCGTCAGCCCGGAAGTAGCAAGGGCTGCTCGGGAGGAGGCAGTCTCTAAAAAGATTCCCGTACTGGTTGACTCCCGGTACAGGCTCTCAGAGTTTGAGGGGTTCACGTCAGCCACTCCGAACGAAGACGAGGTAGAGCAACTTCTCGGCAAGCAATTTGATAGTGCCACGGCACTGGAATTGGAGGGAGAGGCGATGCGGGAACGCCTGGGTTATCGGTCCTTACTGATTACTCGGGGCAGCCATGGCATGGTCCTTTTGGAGGATGCGGCACAACCGTTCCACATAGACGCCGTCGGACCTCGCGAACCAGTAGACGTTACTGGCGCAGGAGATACCGTTATCGCAACCTACACGTTGGCGCTGGCCTCCGGGGCATCTTTTCCCGATGCTGCGCGCCTCGCGAATTATGCCGGCGGAATTGTGGTGATGAAGCGAGGTACTGCATCAGTAACTGGAAACGAACTTCAGAATTCAATCCTTAACACGGATTACGCGTAATCATGAGTCAACCAGGACGCCCAGCGGTTGATGCCGCGTCAAGGATCTGCACTCGTCAAGACTTGATAGCCTTTGTCCATTCTGAAAGGGAAAGAGGCGCCACAGTGGTACTGGCAAACGGATGTTTTGACGTTCTTCACGTCGGACATATTCGTTACCTGGAAGGCGCCAAAGCTCTGGGAGAAATTCTGGTCGTGGGAATAAATTCAGACCGCCAGGTAGCCAACTTAAAAGGTCCGGGGAGACCGATCATGTCCGAAACTGAACGCGCAGAAATGGTGGCCTCGATCGCGGCCGTGGATCGGGTCACAATCTTCGACGAGCCAACTGTGGAGAATCTCTTGCTTGCCCTGCGCCCGGATATTCATGCCAAGGGTACCGACTATACTGAAGAAACAGTCCCCGAGCGGGACGTCGTGGCTTCTTACGGCGGACGGGTAGCCATCGCGGGCGATCCAAAAAATCATTCAACGTCCGAGATTCTGAACAGACTGGGGGAAAAAAGCCGAAATTAACGGGTCTCTTAAGTCCTCATTGGCCAAGACGACGACGCGCCGGTCTTCATCGTGGAGCCGAATAGCATGTTGTTTTGCCTATTGCCCGAATAGGATTTAACATTCTCGAAGTGCGTATTCTTATAGTGAAATTGGGGAGCATTGGCGATATTGTCCATACTCTACCCTCGCTAGCGGCGCTGAGACATGCCTTGCCTCACGCTGAAATTTCTTGGGTGGTTGAGCGACGTTCCGCAGAAATTTTAAGAGACAACCCGTTTTTAGATCGCCTCATCGAAGTCGACACGAAGGCGCTGAGGCGCGGGCTGATGTCTGGGGAGACGCTGCGGGCACCGCGCCAGCAGTTACGTCGGTTACGCGCCTCGGCCTTCGATGTAGCAATCGACTTCCAGGGACTACTTAAATCGGCTTCTATCGCGCGCCTATCTGGCGCGCGTCGTATTTTTGGCTTCTCAAGGGAAGGCCTACGCGAGCCAGCCAGCCGGATTCTCCTTTCAAAAGCCGTCTCTATTCCGAAGCATACGCACATAATTCGAAAGAATCTGGGACTTTTGAGTGGAGCCCTGGGCATTTCAACGCCCCAAGAATCGAGCGACCTCGAGTTCCCAATTCAGGTTGATTTCAGTCACCGTCTCGAGGCAGAAAAGGCAATGGATGGCTCGCGAGGGGGCTTTGCGATCCTAAATCCGGGCGGTGGGTGGCCTACAAAACTCTGGAGCCCTGAGCGTTTCGGCGAACTGGCTGACCAGGTTTGGAGTAACTACGGACTGGAGTCGCTTGTCACCTACGGACCTGGAGAAATCGAGCTAGCTAAGAAGGCCGTAGCCTCCAGTCGTTCAGGACGGGCAAGAGCCGTAACTCTCTCACTGAAAGGGTTTTATGAGCTGGCCAAGCAGGCTCGAGTATATGTAGGGGGCGATACGGGCCCGACGCATCTCGCAATAGCTGCTGGAGCTCCAATCGTGGGACTTTTTGGACCAACCGAGTGGTGGCGAAAC
>DASSCG010000095.1:0-7556 GCA_035697925.1 Pyrinomonadaceae bacterium | reverse complement strand
TCCAGGGGCGGCGCGCAAAGCCGCTTGCCCCTGGCTACCTTATGCCGCGCCTTCGGCGCTGGTTGAGCGCGCCCATTCACGGCGCGATTCAACTGCGGGCTCGATCCCGGTGATCGCCTTCGACGCCAACTGATCGTCGATTCTGCTGTTTCGGTCGGCCCTTGTTGTTTGCGCCTTCACTTAGTTTGCGTTACTACGATTCTGGTATTCCTCTAAGATAGTCCGTGGGGCTTGTATGCGAATCCGTGAACTCATTTTCAAGCCGACTTTGGCGCCAGTCATGATAGCCATTGTTGCCTTGGCCGCGGTTTCATCCATCTCTGCCCAGCAGACCCTTCCAGCAAACCCCCAATCTACCGCACCAGATCCCTTACATATGCTCGTGCTGGGCGATTCAATCATGTGGGGCCAGGGACTGAAGACGCAGGACAAAACGTGGTGGCGCCTAAAGAACTGGGTTCAGGATAAAACAGGGCGCGAAGTAAGAGAGAAAATTGAAGCACATTCGGGAGCCGCCATTGAGGCTGGCCCCGGATCCGAACGATTCACCTCCAAAGATGGCGAAGTAAACCTGTTCAGGCCCTCAATAAATGAGCAAGTTGATGATGCTCGCCACTTTTACGGTAATACTTCCCAGGTGGATCTCATCCTGGTCAATGGCTGCATTAATGACGTAGATGTCAGAAATCTCCTCGACGCCTCTACCTCGCTTGACCTGCTCGAGGTGAGCATAAAGGAGAAGTGTGGTGGGAGAATGGAATCTTTGCTGCGTCGAGTAACTCGGGAGTTTCCGAACGCCTATGTAGTTGTTCCAGGGTACTACCGAATTATCTCGGCACTCAGCTCCGACAATAGTTTCACCAGGCGTCTGGTCAAAAACCTAACGACTCAAAAGCCTGAGTCTCGGGAGATGAGCGATAAGCAAATGCGCGAAAATCTGGTGGCGATTTCTGAATTGTGGTATCAGGTTTCAACCCGGAGCCTTGCCCATGCAGTCGAGGCGGTCAACGCGGAGTTGAATGCGGGCAAACCAAGGATTCTCTTTGCCGAAATTGAATTTGCACCTGAACACGCTTTTTCGGCTCCCGATACACTGCTTTGGAATTTTATGTTTGGATCCACAAACCTCTCAGGTTTGCGACACGCGATTGTAGTGATCACTTTAGGCACTGCGGCTTATAAGGCCGATGATGAAGTAAGAGACAGGCGTAGCAAGAGTTGTAAGGAGACTTACCAGCGACCGAAGGATAAGCGTGAAGAGAAAGCCGAGAAAGATGAGCGCGAGGCGAGGTACCTGGCTTGCCGTTACGCTTCGTTGGGCCACCCTAATAAAATGGGAGCGTTAGTCTATACAGAGGCCATCAAGGGGCAGTTACATGGGATAATCAAGGGTGCGGCTTGGTTGCGAAATTCATCGGCTTTGCCCAAAACACATTCCAACCAAGATACGACCCTTACAGGGTCTGGGAATTAAAACTTCGCTTACCGGGGGCGTTGCCCCCGGCTATTGAATTCGTCCCCTTCGGGGACGGGACAATCGTTGTTCTCCTATAGCCTTAGCTTCAATAGAGAGGGCCAAGAATGCAGAACTTTTCCCCCACAGAACCTTTTAGGCGCGGCGTAGTTCAACCGGTCTATTGCCTTAAGACTGGCTGGGATCTGCTAACGGGTCAGTACTGGCTGTTCGTAGGAATGGCCGTCGTAGCGATCATACTCGGCAGCCTTGTCCCATTTGGGATCATGTTTGGGCCGATGATGTGTGGGATATACATGGCCCTCTTTCGGCGGCGTCGCGGTGAGTTTGTTGAGTTCGGGGTTCTCTTCAAAGGCTTTGACTATTTCGGTGAAAGTATCATAGCCACGCTGATACATTACGTGCCGATGGTAATAATAATAATTCCCTTTTACATCGTGCTTTATGGCGGGCTCTTTCTAATCATGCCGCGCCAGGGCGGCGACCCCGACCCCAACAGTCTGCTTGGTTTCTTTGCGGTACTGGTGATCTTTGGTCTGGTAATGATGGTCTTGATAATTTTGCTTTCAGTTATTTTTACCTTTTCTTACCCGCTGATTGTCGACCGGAAAATGTCAGGCCTTGACGCAGTGAAACTAAGTGCCAGAGCAGCTCTCGCGAATTTCTGGCCGTTGCTCGGACTGCTGATGCTAAACGGTCTACTCGGATTCGCCGGTGTGCTGCTTTGCTATGTAGGTGTGTTTCTCGCGCTGCCTGTGAGTTTTGCAGCTCTGTCCGTCGCTTACGAACAAGTCTTCGGACTGGGCGAGGCCCAGGGTCCTATTCTGCCGCCACCACCGCCATCCTTCAGCTAAGCTTGCCGCGATGCCCGTTCCGCAACTCATCATTCGCGGCCAAAGAGTTGTTCTGCCGGACCAAGTCGGCCCGGCAGCGATCCATGTACATGACGGCCGAATCATCAACATTACTTCTTACGACGAACCGACAGCGGAATCGAAAATCATCGAAGCTGAGAACGAATCGATTGTGATGGCCGGGCTCGTAGATACTCACGTGCACGTCAATGAACCTGGACGCACCCATTGGGAGGGATTCGAGACGGCCACCCTTGCTGCCGCTGCAGGAGGTGTTACCACTCTGATTGATATGCCTCTCAACAGTATCCCGCCTACCACTACCGTTGAGGGTTTGAAAGCGAAGATCCAGGCAGCCAGGAACCATTGCCACGTTGACGTCGGTTTTTGGGGTGGCGTTGTTCCCGGTAACACGCCCCAGTTAGCAGCGTTGATGTCAGCAGGCGTCGTCGGATTTAAATGCTTCCTAATTCACTCCGGAGTCGATGAGTTTCCGAATGTCACCGAAGACGATCTACGAACTGCCCTACCAGAATTGGTAAGGCTTGGTGCGGTCTTGATTGTTCATGCCGAAGTGCCGGGCCCAATCGAGCGCGCCGGCATACCCTCATGTGACTCGCGGTCAAGTGAATTTAAAGAAAGCAATGCTTGCTCCTCGACTTACCAGACATTTCTCGACTCCCGGCCGCGCGCAGCTGAAAATGAAGCAATCGAGTTAATGATCAAACTGGGCCAGGAGTTTGGCGCGCGCATACACATCGTTCATCATTCTTCGGCTGATGCGTTACCTTTGCTTCGAGAAGCGCGGGCCGCGGGTGTGAGCATTACTGCAGAGACTTGCCCGCATTATCTAACTTTCGCGGCAGAAGAAATTCGAGACGGGGCCACTGAATTCAAATGCTGTCCTCCTATTCGCGAGCAGGAGAACCGTGAACAGCTTTGGCGGGCGTTGGGGGACGGAACGTTGGACATGGTCGTGTCTGATCATTCACCGTGCCCGCCCCAAATGAAACTGCAGGACACTGGGGATTTTCTTCAGGCCTGGGGAGGCATCTCTTCACTACAGCTGCGTTTACCGGCAACCTGGACCGAAGCAAAACAGCGAGCACACTCGATCACCGATCTCGACCGCTGGCTCTGTAAGGCACCAGCGGCGCTCGTGGGATTGTCAAAACGAAAAGGTAGTCTCGCTATCGGTTGCGACGCAGATATTGTTATTTGGAATCCAGACAAAGTGTTTCAAGTGGAACCGGAGACGCTACATCATCGCCACAAACTTACTCCTTATGCAGGGCGAACACTGTCAGGCTTAGTGGAAAAAACTTTTCTTCGGGGCGAGAAGATATATGATGCCGGCACATTCACGCCGGATCCCAGAGGGCAGCTATTGGGTGTGTGAGAAGAGTAAGCAACGATAGGGCTACGTGAAATTCGAAAGCTCCAGCTTGGTAGATTTGCAGGTTGAGAAGGGCGGCTTGCCCCCGCTCAAGCAGCGAGGCCACTACCTTTGGTTAATTTTTCAATTGATAGATATTGAGTTTCTACTCATAAGGTAGAAGATTTCGGTAATGGGCAGTGCCGTCGGTCGAGCGGAGGCAAGCCGCCTTCCCAACAGTAGTGTCCTAGTTTGTACTATCTTTGTGACTTCCGTGTCTCCGTGGTGAGTTTAATGCTTGGATTTATTAACCGCGGAGGCACGGAGATCACGAAGTCGCTCAAAATTAGGACACTACCTTCCCAACCTGCGAATTTACGATAGTTGATCCTCATTCCAGGATTGATCTTTATCGCGCTGCATAAAACACGAAATGGACTTTACTGAACTAATAGATTTGGCGTCTGAGAGACTCGGCGGCGCGGTGTTGCTCGCCAATGATGAATTCTTCGCCCCTAAGGAAAACCTTCTCAAGCCCACTGCGCCGATTTTTATTGAAGGCAAGTACACCGATCTCGGCAAATGGATGGATGGATGGGAAACGCGTCGCCGGCGGTCGCCCGGATTTGATTGGTGCATCATTCGCCTCGGCTTGCCGGGCGTCATTCGAGGCGTAATTGTCGACACCAGCCACTTTCGCGGCAATTATCCAGAGCAATGTTCCCTCGAAGGATGCACTGTCGATGGCCAACCAACCGTCGACCAACTTACAAGTGACACGACGGAATGGACCGAGCTTCTGCCGCTTTCCGAGCTAGTGGGGAATTCGCCGAATCAGTTTGCAATTGAGGCGCACCAACGGGTTACGCATCTACGGTTGAAGATTTATCCAGACGGCGGCGTGGCAAGACTAAGAGTTTATGGCGAAGTCGTTCCCGACTGGGAAAGGCTAAAAGGCACTGGCGAGATCGATCTCGCGGCGGTTGAAAATGGAGGGTTGGTTCTGTCCTGCAGTGACATGTTTTTTGGTCACAAGCACAACTTGATTATGCCGGGACGCGCGGTAAACATGAGCGATGGCTGGGAAACTAAGCGGCGTCGAGGCCCAGGCCACGATTGGGTGACAATCAAGCTCGGCAAACCTGGAAGAATCCGTTGCGTCGAGATTGACACGTCATACTTCAAAGGTAACTTTCCGGATAGCTGTTCGCTTGAAGCATGCAAGACAACGGGGAATGTGTTACCCGAACATCTCGACTGGAAACCCGTGTTGCCACGAACGAAGCTACAGGCGCACACTCGGCATTTTTTCGAGAATGAGATCCTGGACGCGGGAGCGGTCTCGCACGTAAGGTTTAATATTTTTCCGGACGGCGGTGTCAGCCGTTTACGGGTTCTGGGTCGAACAGACGAAGGGTGACTCGGAGGATCGAAGTTGGAGTCAGGTCTGCAGCGCCTGAATTCGCTACCGCCAAGTGAGGCCGAGTCGGAGTTCGGCAAATGCTGCGGCTCAACAACCTGGGCCCGGCGAATGACTTCGGAGCGACCTTTCGATAATCCGGACCACTTGATCACATTTGCAGATCAGGTTTGGTGGTCGCTGGAACCGTCAGATTGGTTAGAAGCCTTTGCCAGTCATCCCAAGATCGGGGAAAGATCTGCCGCACGGAAGGTAGCGGCTGAGGCTCAGCATTGGGCGGCTCAGGAACAGGCTGGGGTGCGGAATGCTGCGGAAGAGACCACGCGTTTGCTGGCGGAGTTAAATCAGGAATACGAAGAGAAGTTTGGCTACATCTTCATAGTTTGCGCGACCGGAAAGAGTTCCGAAGAGATGTTGGCAATCCTGCAGGACCGTTTGCCGAACGATCCTGAAACTGAGATTCGCATTGCTGCTCGCGAGCAGTCTCGCATTACCAAACTACGACTGGGAAAACTTTTAGACCAATGAGCACTATATCAACTCACATTCTCGATACGGCGCGAGGTAAACCTGCAAATGGAGTCGCCGTCTATCTCGAAAGTCAGCAGACTGACGAGACTTGGGAACAACTAACTCACGCGTGGACGGACGAAGAAGGGCGGGTGAAGCCTTTCTTTTTGCTGGAGGAACCATTGAAAGGCGGAACGTACAGGCTAGTTTTCGACACCGAGAGTTATTTCTCGGCGCTCGACAGTAATTGCTTCTATCCGCAGGTCTGTGTGGTGTTCAACATCGGCGATGATCCGCAGCACTATCACATTCCACTCTTGATTAGTCCGTATGGTTATTCGACCTACAGGGGAACGTAGCACAGGCTTCAGCCTGTGTTTCGACTCGAAGGCCACCTGAATCACAGACTAAAGTCTGTGCTACATACGCGACCTGATCACAGAACGTAGCACAGGCTTCAGCCTGTGTTTCGACTCGAATGCTATCGAAGACCTGAATCACAGACTAAAGTCTGTGCTACATACGCCACCTAATCACAGACTGAAGTCTGTGCTACATATGACTCTTGATCCAACTATAAGTGAATGGCTGAACCTGGTCCTGCGTTGGATCCACGTCTTTGCGGGAATCATGTGGGTTGGCACAACGTACTACTTCACCTGGCTGGATGCGCGGCTTACCGAAGAGGAGAAGGCCGCAGCCAATACCGGAACGCCTGCCCAAATCTGGATGGTTCACAGCGGGGGCTTCTATGTAGTAGAGAAGCGTAAAGTACCTGACCTGGTCTCACGTCACCTGCACTGGTTTCGTTGGGAAGCCGGAACTACCTGGCTCAGCGGCATGGCGCTTTTGATCGTTGTCTACTATCTAGGTGGGGGCGCACTCGTAGATCCGGACGTACGGGACATTAGTGTGACAGCAGCGGTCGCCTTGGGAATCGGAGTGTTACTCGGTGGCGGTGTTGTTTACGATTTGATGATGATGTCGCCGTTAGGACGGAACGAAAAAGCCTTCGCCGTTGTGGCCTATCTAATGATTGTAGGCGTGAGTTACGGGCTGTTTCGTATTTTCAGCGGGCGCGGCGCTTATATTCACATCGGGGCGATGTTCGGCACCATTATGGTAGCCAACGTCTGGATGCATATCCTCCCAGCGCAAAAGAAAATGATTGCGGCGATTAAGGCAGGTCGCAAGCCTGACGACGCCCTTTCGGCGCAAGCCAAGTTGCGCTCAAAGCAGAACACTTTCATGGCAGTACCTGTGGTTTTCCTCATGATCAGCAACCATTTTCCGGGCGTGACCTACGGGGACCGATATGGCTGGGCTATTCTTTCCGCGCTTGTCCTGATCGGTTGGATTGCTGCCAAGTTTATTCGTAGGGCTTGAAACAGTTAAACTAGACCTCGCAGCTAAAACCTCGCACGCGATTTCCGCCAGAAGTTCCTCATAGGAGATCTCACCATGACTCGCGCCGCTACCAAACAGCCGCAGACCACCTCTGATTATCGAACCGACTTTCTGAAGATACTCAATAACACGGGAAAAATGCTGAGCCCGGGACAAGTAACCTCAGACCCTAAGACTACACGGCTGCATGGCTTCGTGGTCCTGGTCCGAGGGGGAAGCAACCTCAAGCCCATTCAGTCATTGTGTTTTGACCAAACCTACAACGAATGTTTGACTGCCAGATACCGACTTCGGCCCGAAGCTGCCATTGGCACTTTGATAGTTGCCCATCTCGCTGATCTCACCAAAATCGCCCGCGGCGAGAAAGATCTTACTGGAGACTTAGAACCATCTTTCACCGAGGACGCCTGGAAGCGGATCGCCAAACCCTACCTGGAGAATCCAACCGGTAACGAGTCGCCCCTCGAACCAATGTTTCAAGCCAAGCATGGAATCGTGGCCCAGGAGAAACTCCGC
>DASSCG010000094.1:0-5097 GCA_035697925.1 Pyrinomonadaceae bacterium | reverse complement strand
AACCGCGACGGATGGAAGTAACGAAACAAAGGGGTGGTTTGTAGCCGCGGCAGCCATGGCGGTTATGGTTGGGCATATCTTTCCTGTGTGGCTTAAGTTCCGGGGAGGAAAGGGAGTAGCAACCGGGGTCGGGGTTTTCCTTGTCTTGATGCCTGCCGTCGTCGGCATAGCAGCGTTGATTTTCGTCGCTATTGTGTTGCTAACGCGGTATGTATCGCTGGCTTCAATGGTCGCTGCTGCATCGATCCCTTTACTAGCGTTATTAAAGTTTAGGTTTATTTCCGCGGATAGTAATTTCGCGCCATTGATTACGTCAGCCGTGTTTGGCGCGACATTGATCCTCGTCGCTCACCGGCAGAACGTCGTCCGATTAATGCAAGGACAAGAGAGTAAGTTTAAATAAGGCGGCCAGTGATCGAGGTTGAATGAAGCGGGTTGCGGTCATCGGAGGAGGGAGTTGGGGTACAGCGCTGGGAATAATTTCTGCGCGACGAGGGCATAAAGTTCAGCTCTGGTCCAGGAATTCGGCAGTTGTTGAGTCGGTTAATACGCAACGCTTAAATGCAATCTATCTGCCTGATGCTCCCATTCCCCAATTGGTATCCGCGACAAGTGAGATTGACGAGGCGCTGAGTTCAGCTGATCTGGTTATACTCGCAGCGCCATCGCATGCAACCAGGTCAGTACTGACGGCTATGGTCCCTTTTGTTGCTGAGGACATGATTTTCGTCAGCGCGACCAAGGGGATCGAGATCGAATCCGGGAAACGGATTTCCCAGATAGTGGGTGAGGTCCTAGGCGAAACTATCTCCTCGAGATTCGTTTGTCTTTCTGGCCCGTCTTTCGCTAAAGAAGTGGTTATGGAACATCCGACTGCAGTCGTTGCAGCTGGCAAGAATGTCGAAGTAGCCCGCGCTGTACAAGCAGAGCTCAGTTCTGACAGTGTTCGCATATATACACACGACGATGTTGTAGGAACAGAATTGGCCGGGTCGTCGAAGAACGTGATGGCCATCGCCGCGGGCATGGTGGCCGGGCTGGGATTTGGTTCCAACAGCATTGCGGCGTTGATCACGCGCGGATTGGCGGAGATGACGCGTCTGGCCCTGATAGAAGGGGGAAAACTGGAGACGATGATGGGACTCGCCGGATTGGGTGACCTGGTACTTACCTGCACGGGCAGTCTTTCCCGCAATCGATTTGTTGGCCAGGAGTTGGGAAAAGGCAGGAGTCTGGATGAAATCACTAGTGGGATGAAAGAAGTGGCAGAAGGCGTAAAAACGACCCAGGCGCTGAAAAATCTAGCTGCGGCCAGGTCAGTAGAAATGCCGATCACCAATGAAGTGCATGCCGTGCTTTATGAAGGGAGGACGGCAAGAGATGCGGCGACAAATCTGATGACGCGACCGTTGCGCGAGGAGTTTTAGCGGCAGTCCATAACAGAGCCCGAATGGTTAACGAAAAAGAAGAAAAACAACTGGCCTCGAATCGGTCGGCCTTCCACGACTACCACATTTCAGATAAATACGAAGCTGGAATTGCCCTTACCGGAACCGAAGTAAAGAGTGTGATGGATGGTCGGGTGCAGTTAAAGGAGTCGTATGTGGCAGTGCGTAATGATGAAGCGTGGTTGTTTAATGCCCACATTTCCCCTTATTCTCACGGGAACCGTGAGAATCACGAACCTTTGCGCACACGAAAACTGCTGCTGCACCGTCGTGAGATAGTTCGGCTGGAAGAAGCCGCGGTGAAGCAGGGCATGACACTTGTAGCCACTCGTGTTTATCTCAAGAACGGCCGAATAAAACTTGAAGTCGGTGTTGCGCGCGGGAAGAAAATGTACGACAAGCGAGAAACCGAAATGCGTCGCACCATCGATCGAGAGACTCAAGCGCAATTAAAAGAACGCAACCGTTGAGAAAACGTATCCTGACAATCGAGGGACAATAATAATGAATGTTGAAGGTAGGCCCGACCCGTATCAGAAAGTCGACACACATGCTTTAGCGGTCGCCGTGTTTAAGGACGAGAAGGCTGATAGCGGCTTCTTGAAAGATCTCGACGCAGCTTCGGGTGGGGTGGTTAAGTCTGCAATCGATTCTGATGAATTCAAGGGAAAGGAAGGGGAGACGTCATATCTGCATTTGCCTCCCGGTGGAAGCTTAACCGCACAAAGGTTACTGCTCGTCGGGGCAGGTGAGAAGGCCGACTATAACGCCGCGCGCGTCTCTGAATTCGCCGGCACAGCAGCTAGATCTCTGCGAAGCAAGAACGCAAAGTCAATCGCTATCATACCGCGGCTGGAAGGCGATGCAGAGTTAATCGTTGCCCGCGCAACCGAAGGGGCGATCATTGGCCTTTTCGAAATCGATAAGTACCGCACTCGAGATAAAGAGCAAAAAGTAATTGATCGGTTGGTAGTCCTAATCGAGGGGGCGGATAAAGAAGCACTTAAGCGCGGAGCACAACGAGGCCAAATTGTCGGCGACTCAGTGAACTTTGCGCGCGACATGGCGAACGAACCAGGTGCATACCTCACGCCAACCAACATGGCGGAACGAGCTCAGGCGATCGCCAAAGAGTTTAATCTAACGATCGACGTGCTCGACGAGGCACGCATGCACTCCGAGGGTATGGGTTCTCTTTTGAGTGTTTCGCGTGGTTCGGACGAGCCAGCCAAGTTGATCATTCTAAAGTACACACCAGCAAAACCGGCGAATGATAAGGGGGCACTCTTAGCTCTGGTGGGTAAGGGAATCACGTTTGATTCCGGCGGCATCTCGCTTAAGCCAGGCGAAAACATGGAACTAATGAAATACGACATGACGGGTGGGGCGACTGTCTTAGGAGCAATGCGAGCTATTGCGCAGTTGAAGCCTCCAATCCCCGTTCTCGGAGTTGCGCCTTGTTCAGAGAACTTACCTTCCGGCAAAGCAACGAAGCCCGGTGATGTTGTAACGGCAATGACCGGCAAGACTATCGAGGTCATTAACACCGATGCCGAAGGGCGGCTAATTCTCGCCGACGCAATTGCCTATGCTAAAAAGCTAGGCGCCACCAAGATCATAGACATGGCCACGTTAACCGGGGCGGTCTCGATTGCACTGGGAGACGTGAACGCCGCCGTGCTCGGAACTGATCAAGAACTCATTGACGAAATAATTAACGCCGGAAGAGAAGTGGGCGAAAAGTTTTGGCAGCTGCCGCTGGATAAAGAGTATTCGAAGCAAATTAAGTCCGATATCGCCGACATTAAGAACGTTGGAGGGCGTAAGGCGGGAACCATAACCGCAGCGGCGTTTCTGAAGGAATTCGCGGACGGAGTTTCCTGGGCTCATCTGGACATTGCCGGGACAGCGTGGGGCGATGAAGCAAAACCTTATCGAGCGAAGGGACCCACCGGGATTGCAGTGCGTACTCTGATCAATATTGTCGATCGTGCGTCACGATCCGAGTAGCTTTTACCGATTCGACCCTCCCAACTAGTTACTAGAAGCTATAAAGACAGGAAATGTTCCCTATCGTAGACATCGACCGTCCCCAGAAGTGAACAACGTTGGAGAGGCACTTTTAGACAAAGTCGGATTTACTGGAATTTCTCTGCTTCGGCTGTTTGGCATATAAGTTGAAAGGTAATGGGCAAGCCAAAGGCGCGGACCTCACAATAAAATAGGTCCTCGCCCCCCTCGAAGGCCGCTCGAGGATAATAATCCGCCCTTTGGCCCCTCAAAAGATTCGACCTTCTAAACGTTTTGTCCCGCAAAAAGCTCATAACCTTGCCTCAAAGAGCTGGTCAGAACGATTGTCAACAGTGTTATAATTCCTGCCGGTTGCCCCGATGAGGCGACTCCCCGCTACTTCATCGCTGGCTTTATAGGAGTTAAAAAGCGCGGTGATTGATTACTACAAAATCCTGGGTGTTAAGCGCGCGGCTTCCAACGCCGACATTAAGTCAGCGTATCGAAAGTTGGCCAGGCTTAGGCATCCTGACGTAAATCACAATTCAGAAAATGCAGCCCGCGAATTCGACCTGCTCTCCAAGGCTTATCACATCCTTAGCGATCCCCAGGAGCGGGCTTATTACGATCAGCAACTAAACTCGCGGCATAGTAGCGGCGGTTCCATTCTTCACTCCGACAATCCGCATGCTCGCCGAGCTCGCAATTTGGCAGTACAAGCCAAATGGGATCGCGTTGTCGATGAAGTGCTCGAACGAGACCGGCGGGAAAACCGTGAACGTCAGCGCGCTGTTTTCACGACAGTTTCGCTTTTTCTCTCGACTTTCTTCGTTGCCTTGATGAGACCACCCCTCTGGCAGGTCTTTGACTACGCTGGACGCGCTATTATGCTGACCTTATTTGTGATCGGCGTCTGGCATCTTGCAACGCGTCTCCGAGAGTACATTCGCCATTACACTTACATTCCCAAGCCTATTCAAACCAGCATTATGCGGGAAGATGAAAAGCCGGAGCAGCCTTTTACCCGATTCTCCGCTTACACCTTTCTGCTGGTGGGCTATGCATTAAGTATCGGAGTAGGTCTGTTTATTGGTTGGCATATGGAGGATTTCTTCGCTGACTTGACGCTACTGTTTCAACATAGAGTCGAAGCTGTGCAAACAAATCTGTTGATGTATTCATCCGCGGCGTTGATTACTGATCTCGTGATCTATCCGCCGATTGCGGTGCTTATTGTGGATACGATGCAGGCCCTGGCAGCGAGGATTGATTAGCCCTGGTCTCAGGTTTTATAAAGAACTAAACCTTGCTGCCTGCTTGCGCTCTGTGTATAGTCCCCCTTCCTGAAGTAGTTAAGCAGCAACTACATTTCGAGTATTCGCCCAAGACGTGAAACCGCTGATGGCCTAGCTTCGTGCCTGAGCTGTCGGCAAAGGAGAAACGAGATGGCCAAGCGAATAACGAAACGGCAGCTTCTAGGAATGAAACTAGAGTCGCTGGATGACGTGGAAGTTCAGGAAGTCCTCGACTACCTGACCGTGATTGAAACGTTGCGTCGAAGCAGAAACCCCACAGCTCGGCAGGATGATATTGTTGACCTGTTGGCGGAAGCGCAGGAAAACAAACGCGCGCGTCAAGC
>DASSCG010000093.1:0-3999 GCA_035697925.1 Pyrinomonadaceae bacterium | reverse complement strand
GCACAACGTATCACAAAAGGAATTAAAAAAAGCCTTCATTACCGAAGTAACAGAGGCTTCTTAGACTTCAGGAAAAGTTGCTCAAGCCAGGTCGAGTTGTTTTGCATTAACGGCAGGAAGGCTTCGCGCGGCACGGTAGTTTCAACGTGCATGTTGTCATCAGTGTTGATAACCGCTCCTGCCACGGCAGGCGCGAGTATTGTCTCGTCACAAACTAACCACTCTTTAACATCCTGATAATTTAGCAGTCCTACCCTGGCCATTTCTCCGGAGACTCGGGGGTCTCGCATGCGCTCCTCTGCGCGATCGAGACTGAGTGGCCGCTTACTTCCCGCGAGTATTAAATCTTTTCCCTTAGACGCTCCACCAACGCGGAACAACATCACGTGGGGAAACACCTTTTGATAGGTAGCAAGAATAGATCTGAGGCTTTCCGTGGAAAGCTGGTAGATCTGGATCCACTGAATAAACACTCCTTCTGCGGTCAATCCTTCCCGACCCAACTCAAAAAATTCTCGCGTGAACAGGTTCGCGACTCCCGGGACCCAGGGATGACTAGGTTCACTGACAATGATGTCATATCGAGTTCTCGTGATGCGTAAATGGGCCCGGGCGTCGGCGATGATCAAACTCAGGCGTGGATCGTCGAGAGGACGATGATTGACATGCTCGAAGTAACGAGACGCTTCAACTGCAGCCGGTTCTAGCTCGATGCAGTCCAGCGCGTCGAGGGGCGATTGCAGCATAGCCCCAGCACTGACTCCAGAAGCAAAACCAACCACCATTGCGCTTCTCGTATTCGGCGCCAGCAATAAAGGGAGCTGCCCAACCATGACCTGCGTTGGCATATCCTCACGATCTGACGCGTTCGTCCGGCCGTTAATCGCCAGAGACGTGATACCCCAGTCCCTGCGCACTGAAACCGTGGCGGTGGGCCCTTCTTTGTACATCAACAATTCAGGGTTTTGCGGTCCCGTTCTTGAATCTGAAGTTGGGTCTCCTCGCCGTGCGAGCACTCGTACCAGGCTATCGTAAGCGCCGATTGAAAGGGTCTCTAAATTCATTCCAGGCGCGGAAACAAATAGAAGCAAGACTAGCGAGGCCGCGACGCCAAAAGCTACTTTTCCCCGCACTCTTTCGGAATTGACGCCATGTTGGTAGGCGAGCACAGCTACCAGGATACAAAGGGCCGCGCAGAATAGAATGGTGAATCGAGTATTTGTGATCGGAATCAGAATGAACCCCGTGCAAAAGGCCCCTGCGATCGCTCCTACCGTGTTAACTGCATAACTACGTCCAACCAAGCGCACGGAGGTCGTTGATTGTTGTGTGCCGGCCCAAACGAGTACCAACGGCATCACCGTTCCGAGCAAAAAGGCCGGGAGTAAAATCAATAATCCCGCTGCCACGATCTGTAGCAACAGCAATCCAACCCAGCTTCCCACGTTAAGACGTAAACCGGCATTCACTAAAAGCATCGGGATGACATTGATAATCAGCAAACTAATATAGAGGCTACCGGCCGTTATCAATTCCACTTTGACAATTGTGGAGAGCAGCTTCTCTGAATAGCGATTTCTTCCAATTACAAAGGCACCGGCGGAGAGTCCCAAAAGGAAGAGGGAAACCACAATCGTGAACGCATAAGTACTGGAGCCGATGACCATGGTCAGCACACGCGTCCAAGCCACTTGAGCGCTGATTGTTACAAACCCGGAAACAAACGCACCGAACAACCAGAACCTTGCTCCTCCCAACCCCTGATCATTGCCAACTGGGGCTCTTGTATGCGGCGACGGCTGTCCTAACTTGTGCGTCGAATGTATTTCGCTATGCGCTGGGTTAAATAGTCGATCAGCAATAATCGCAACAATGCCAATTAATATGTTCAGAGCAGCCGCGGAGTAGAGAGTGGCGCGCACACCGAACCCAGGTAGCAGAAAAAAACCTGCGGCAATGGTTCCGCATATAGCTCCGAAAAGGTTACGAGTGTAAAGACGAGTTATTGAAGTGGAACTAAAGCCGTGTGAATGTACCAGGGCCGAAGACAGTACCGGCAAGGTGGCGCCCATCAGCGTGGTGGGGATCAGCATCACCAGGCATGAAAGGGAAAACCGCCAAACACTGAAGAAGAACGGACCGGGGTGAAGCTGCTGCCAAATCAATGCATAAATGTTATCTACACGGCTGAACAGGAAAGGCACCGCTAAGGCGTAGAGCGCTATCCCTATCTCGATCACCCCATAGGCGAGAACAGGGCGCTTAATCCTTGATGCAAAACGTCCGGCTAAGGCACTGCCTAACGCAAGTCCTCCCATGAATGCCGCCAGCACCGTGCTAACCGCAAGCGTAGTTGCGCCAAAAACGAGTCCGAGCATTCGCGCCCAAAGGATCTCGTAAATCAGGCCCGTTGCTCCGGAGAGAACAAAACAGCCTCCGATTAATCGCAATCTCTGTGGCGAGTAGAAAGCGTTCACAACAGGACTAAGAACTCGAGCAGTACTGGCCATTGGGTTCTGCATTAGCCGCTAACCAGAAAGGCGCGAATTCTTTTTTGGCAAAGCGGCCGGAATCGGGAATCCTGTTTTGTAAAGAATGTCGTAAAGCTTTACAGAATCCATCCTGTAAATTCTGTTCATCTTGTCTAGGTTTTGGTGACCTCAGAATGTCGACAGGATTCAACAAAATCTACAAGATTTAATACGAAGGAGAACACGCAAAAATTGGCAGAGATTCTTCGACGAAAACAAACAGTTTAGAGTTCAAGCTTTAGTTTGTGCTGACAAGACGGCCCTCAAAAGTTTGAACTCATTACTAGGAATGAAACCCAACTACTATTCGCACGCGGCCAACCCTCACAGATAAATCACATAAGAACTCCGCCACACTTTCGGAGGAATTGATCCCGGTGCGGCTGTAGTCAGAAGAATCGAATACTCATCGCCGCTGACGCTTCGTGAGTGTTGCAAGTTTTCCAGCTCAGCCGCTGTTGATGAGAGGTCAGCGCTGACGAGGGCCAAACGTCGCAGGCAGTGGTAGAGGTGTTCCAGCCCAGACCCAAACGCTCCAACGTCATTGCCCAGAATTAAACGCACTTCAGTTCCTTCGTCGATGAAGTGTTTTAAGTGCGAGGCCGCACGGACTACGCCACGTTCGAATCGTTCGGGAAAATTTGAGGCGTCTGACTCTGGCGCCGGTCTCGTGTCAAGAATGATTGTGATCCGGCGTTCATCTTCTGAAGTAAATTCCCTTACCGTGAGACGACGGGCACGCGCAGTGGCTTTCCAGTCGATATAGCGCAAATCGTCCTGAGGTTGGTAGTCGCGAAGTGAAAATAGATCATGACCGGCGCCTCGTCGCATCGAGGCCATGCGTCCCGCATACATTGGAAGCAGATGTAACTCGTCTCCGATTGGTTCGGGTTTAGGATAGACCACTATATCGACGTTACGTGCTTTCAGTCGTCGCCGCCTGCGTATGAATCCAAACGGAAACCGCGTCGATAGTTCAAAGCCGTTAATGAACACGTAACCGCGCTCAGTAAAGAGTTGTTCTACTCGCTGCTCTGCGGCTGCCGCATGCGGCACATAAGTAAAATACGCGAGCGGGCGTTTGTGATGCTGCTTTCGTTTTAGCCTCCTCTTCCGATTTTGGCGGAGAGTTGTTGGGCCTCTTGCTTCAACCAGAACCGAGAACGAAGGTACGACGCGTTTTGTGTTTCGAAGAGTTACGATAACCGGCGCAGGTTCACCCGCGAAAATATGATCGGGAAATCGTGCCGACACCACCAGATCGCGAAGTGAGGTTCTGGCAGCTACCCATCCGACGAATAGTGTCGAACAGAGCAAAGCAAAAACTAGAAACAGCAGATTGTTTCCTGTATTCCACGCCGCCAGACCGACGATCGCCACGATCCCAATAAAGATTGCACCACCAGTCGTCAACTCGATGGGCATGTCGAGGCTCGCCATCTCCAAACGTGCGGAGCGGGTCAGCGGA
>DASSCG010000092.1:0-3340 GCA_035697925.1 Pyrinomonadaceae bacterium | reverse complement strand
CGCGGGCTTTTACAAATCACTCTTACTTTGAACGCAAATGTCTTCAACGTCCCAGCCAGCTTCAAAGTGGTCCAGGGGCTCGGCCATCGTCTTGTATCTCGCTGCAGCTAAACTATCGCTGCATCTTCTCACAGCCGGACGTTACGGAATCTTTCGCGATGAACTTTATTACCTGGCGTGCTCCGAGCATCTGGATTGGGGGTACGTGGACCAGCCACCCGCAATTGCGTTGATTGCCTGGTTCGTTCGTCATGTTTTTGGCACCTCTTTACTTGGTCTGAGGTTCTTGCCGGCGATCGCCGGGGCTGCACTGGTTTGGCTCGCCGGCACACTTGCAAGAGAAATGGGCGGCGGCCGGTTCGCTCAAGCCCTCGCTGCTCTCGCCACGATCGTAGTTCCTATCTATCTCATCATTCATCACTGGCTGACAATGAATGCGTTTGAGCCCCTGATTTGGATGGGAGCCGCGTGGTGTGTTGCGCGTGCGATTAACTCGGGACAGGGAAAGTATTGGCTGTGGTTCGGCGTGCTCATCGGTATGGGAATGCAGACAAAATACACTGTCGTGTTTTTCGCCTTCGGGATTGCCATTGGACTGATTCTTACACCGGAGCGCCGGTTCCTTAAGAATAAGTGGATTTGGCTGGGAGCGTTGGCCGCTCTGTTGATCTTTCTGCCGAATTTCCTTTGGTTAGTGAAACACGATTTCCCTTTCCTCGAGCTCATGCGCAACATCCGGCAAACTGATCGCGACGTTGCCAGGAGTCCGATTGCTTTCATCGCTGATCAGGCAATGATCATGAATCCGATCCTGTTCCCGCTTTGGGTTGGCGGGCTCGTGTGGCTTTTCTTTGGCAAGACCGGGCATCGTTATCGCGTTTTCGGTTGGTCCTATTTAGTCATGCTAGTGACATTTATCTTCTTGAAGGGTAAGAACTACTATCTCACTCCCGTTTATCCAATCCTTTTTTCCGCCGGCGCAATCGGATTCGAACGATTAACCGTTTACCGTTCAAGCTCAAGTTTTGAAGGTCAACTGAACAGCGGGTTCACTAGTAGTCGGGGCAGAGGCCGCTGGATAAGGTCGGCTTACATCGCTCTTATCCTCCTGGCCGGTGTCGCACTTGCGCCTCTTTCCGTTCCCATCCTGTCACCTGAGAATTACATTCGCTACCAAAAGACACTCGGCATTGAACCATCAAAATCGGAGAACCAGGAGACTGGACCGCTCCCACAATACTTTGCCGATGAGTTTGGTTGGGAGGAAATGACGCGTACGGTAGCCGAGATTTATAACAGCCTCCCACCAGAAGAGCGGGAACAGACTGCCATCTTTGCCAACAGCTACGGTCAGGCCGGAGCAATAGATTTCTTTGGTCCCAGGTATGGATTGCCAAAAGCGATCAGCAACCACCAAAACTACTGGTACTGGGGACCGCGGAATTACACGGGCGCAATCGTGATCGTCCTGGGCAGCGACGGCGAAGGCGACCGTGAACACTTTAAGACCGTGGACGCGGTCGGACGCACCAATCACCCCTACTCACGTCGCGATGAACACTACGAGATATTTCTCTGTCGCGGGCTCAATCAAGATCTTCACACACTCTGGCCCAGTATCAAGAAGTGGGATTGATTTGCGCATTTTCACAAGCTTATTTAGAACAACTAGCGGGGGTTGTCCACTATCTTCTCATCCACTTTCCAAGAGGTAACTAGTGAATTCCTCAAGACGTGTGAAAGTTCATAGGCGGCTTTCTGTGCTGGAGTCAGGTTTCGCAGCTCTGGATCGACTTCATCGGCGAGCTTGATCATTGCTGCTTCCACGTTTGCTCCTTCAACCATACTCAACTCCGCAACGTATAATTCTCGAAACCGTTTTCTGGCTGTTTCGATCTCGTCTTTAGAGTGCACCTCTTGAGTCGCGAGAATGGCTGCCTGTTTGACGGCGTCAAGATATAGTCGCTGGCGTAGCTCCAAGAAGGGTTTAGCCGCTTCCAGCTTCTGCTTTTCCGCTTCTGACTGTTGAGCCTCAGCTTCCTGCTTTCTTGCTTGATTGAAACTCAGCACGCTGAAGACTACGCCGGCGACAATGCTGAGCACTTGCACGGTCTTGAATGTCCTGTCCAGTTGATCCTGTTGCATGGCAGGTGCCTCCAATTGAAGTTGGGGAACTATACTAACTTTTATGTTAGCCTCGGCGAACTATGACAGCACTAATTTTCGATCTCGACGGCACACTTGTCGACACAGTTTACGCGCATGTGTTCACGTGGCAGCGCGCTCTTGCAGAGGCTGGCATGCCTGTGGACGGTTGGCGCATTCACAGGCGCATTGGTATGAGTGGCGGTCTCTTCACACGCGCGGTCGCGCGTGAACTCGGTCGTGAGATTACCTCCGCGGAAGCTGATTCGCTCCAAAGGAGACATGAAGAATTATTTCAGGAGGTGCTGCCAGAGCGCCGTCTGTTGCCCGGCGCGCGCGAGCTGCTGGAGTATTTGCGGAAGTCGGGCATACCGCACGGAATTGCGACGTCCGGCCGAAGACCAGAGATCAATGCTTCATTGTCGGCGCTGGGCGTGGGTAACGAAACGATCGTAGTTGAGCGAGGCGATGTTCAGCGGGCCAAGCCTGCCCCAGACCTATTTCTCAACTGCCAACAGCGACTAGGCGTATCGGTTGATGAGTGCTACGTCATCGGTGACGCCGTCTGGGACTTGCTCGCAGCTCGTCGTGCGCGAATGCTTTCTATCGGACTCTTGAGTGGCGGGTACGGCGAAGATGAGTTGATGCGCGCAGGCGCTTTTCGTGTCTATCGCGATCCGGCAGAACTGCACAAATCTTTAGATGAGCTTGGGATCCTTCCATAGGGATCATGAATCAGTCACTATCCGCAGATTACGCAGATTATCCGCCCGTTGGCAGGTTGTCACGAAAGCGAATGTCTGAAAGGCATAGAGTGAATAGCCGGGGGCAACGCCCCCGGCTAGACGGAAGGTCAGTGCGCGACCCTGAAAGGGGTCGTACCAATTAGGGACCGGAACCGTTTGGATTTTTCTGCGACCCTTTCAGGGTCGCTACTAACGTCTCAACTTCTCACCGGGGGCAATGCCCCCGGCTATTAAATTCGCCCCTTTCAGGGACGGCTGACTACCGGAGTTCGATTTTCTTGTTCTCGCCCCACTCTGCGGGTTTACCAGAAACGATCGCGGAGACGAAACTAACAACCTGGGCCACGGTGCTTGAGGGACTATCCCAGTATTCGGCTTTCTCGATCCCTACACGAAGAAGGGCCAGGTCTGGTTGATCAACGCCCTCGGGAAACCAGGCTTTCAGAGCC
>DASSCG010000091.1:0-4234 GCA_035697925.1 Pyrinomonadaceae bacterium | reverse complement strand
ACCGGCCGCGTGACACATACATTGGGATTTCCTTCGGACTCTAAAACCTATGGGGGCGGCTGGATCTATGGAATGCAAAACCGAATTCTCAACATTGGTTATGTAACCGGTCTTGACTACCATGATCCATTGCTTGACCCTCATGCGGAATTCCAACGGTTTAAGACACATCCGTTCCTCTCACGCCTACTTCAAGGCGGCAAGATGATCCGTTACGGAGCCAAAACCATCGCCGCCGGTGGCTATTTTGCCATGCCCAGAATTTACGCCGACGGGGTCTTACTTGTTGGCGACTGTGCCGGCTTTCTTAATTCGCAACGACTGAAAGGAATTCACTCCGCGATCAAGAGTGGAATGTTGGCTGCCGAAGCCATCTTCGAAGCATTACTAGCCGGAGATTTTTCCGCACGACAACTGCAGCGCTACGAGCAACTCGTAAACGAGAGTTGGATTGTGCCGGAATTGCGCAAAGTGAGGAACTTTCATGCAGGTTTTAAGCATGGCCGTTGGATGGGATTGGTAAACACGGGCCTCCAGTTCTTTACCGGAGGACGAGCCTGGGGAATTCTCGATCGAGCGAAGGCCGAGCCGGGCCATGAAGTGATGAAGAAGCTCTCCGTGTACGGTTATCGTGGTGACAATATCGAGCAGCGATACAACGGGCTTCGCTTCGATGGCAAGACTACATTTAACAAGGTAACCGATGTCTATCATGCCGCGGTTGGACATGACGAGGACCAACCTGCACACCTGCATGTACTTGACACCAACATTTGTTCCACACGTTGTGCTGAGGAATACGGCAACCCCTGCCAGCGCTTTTGTCCGGCGGCGGTTTACGAGATGGTTGATGATGGAACGAACGGCCGGCGGAAACTTCAGATCAACTTCTCAAACTGTGTCCACTGCAAAACCTGCGACATCATGGATCCCTACCAGATTATCAACTGGGTGACTCCAGAAGGCGGAGGCGGCCCAGATTACAAAGGAATGTAGTGGGCCGCGTGCATGGATTAGCTTTCCGGCATTAGTTATTCTTTGTCTTCTTCATTGACGGTAAAGTTGACCTTACCGCGCATGACTTCCTCCAAAGCTATACGTGTCGGCTTATGCTTGACCGGATCGATTTCTATGCGGGGGCGCGCACCACGCTGCAACTGTTTGCTTCTCTTTGCAGCCAGTATGATTAAACGGTACTTTGAATCCACCTCTGGAGCCTGAATTTCATCTAACGCACTTTCCAGTTCTGTGTTTGTTGTCGGCATGATAATGACAGTCCTCCAGTTAACTCTCGGTAAGAGTTAACCAAATAAAATTAGTAAAACTGATTCTTTCGGGATCGCATATCAGCCAATCCCGCACTAGTTAAAAACTGGCGATAACCCGCTTGATTTGTGGCTCCTGACGGCTTCTCCGCGCCCTTTCCGCTTGGACAATACAGCGTAGTTGCGTAGCCGCCTTTTCCACTTCGTCGTTGATAATCACATAATCGAACGACTTGTAATGCCTGAGTTCCTCCGGCGCGTGTTTAAGTCGCAGGTCGAGTTCCTCAGGAGAATCCGTCCCCCTGGCCATCAAACGCTGTCGCAGCGTCTCAACTGATGGAGGCAGAATAAAGATACTGACTGAATCCGATACCAACTCGCGCACGCTGGCCGCCCCTTGCACGTCAACTTCGAGAATGATGTCACGTCCTTCAAAAATCTCACGAGAGACTTGATGGCGGCTGGTGCCGTAAAGCTTGCCGTGCACATGTGCCCATTCCAAAAATTCTCCGGCTGAAAGTTTTTCTTCAAACTCTTCCGGGGTGACGAAGAAGTATTCTCGCCCTTCAACCTCGCCATTTCGGGGAGCACGAGTAGTATAGGAAACCGAGTAACTCAGGTTTGGCACTTCCTTCAGCACTCTTTGAATTAGCGTCCCCTTACCTCCGCCCGAGGGCGAGCTCACAACGAAGAGTACGCCACGCGCGGGTTCTTTTGAGGCGACGATTACCGGTTGCCCAAACTCTTTTTGTTCACTCGACATTCTGGACCTGCTCGCGCAGTTTTTCGACTTCAGCTTTTATGCCCAGCGCAGCCTCCTTTATCGAAAGCTCGGTTGACTTTGAAAGTGTCGTGTTTGCTTCCCGGTTCAGTTCCTGCAACAGAAAGTCGAGCATTTTGCCGGTTTCGGTGGGAGAATCCAAGGCCTCGCGAAACTGGCTCAGGTGACTACGAAGTCGGACCATCTCTTCACTGACGTCGCTTCGATCCGCGAGGTAAGCGACTTCCTGGGCCATTCGTGCCGGGTCAAGTTCTACTAATTGGTTTTCGCGACTGAAGAATTCGCCAATGCGCTTTTGCAGGCGGGCTCTATAGGTTTCAACCAATCCGCTCGCGGCTGCCTCGATTACCGGAACCAAGGCGTCGATGTTGTCTACCCGCTCGCGCATCTCCTGGCGCAGTGACTCACCTTCCTGCGACCGCATTTTTTCCAATTCAACTATTGCATCGTCGACTGCGCGCTCAATGCCGGCAATCATGTTTTCGTTGAGTCCATCTCGAGCGGTTTGCAGCGCTCCGGGGAGACGCGCAAGTAAATTAATGTCCAACTCACCGGCAATCCCAAACTCCTGCTGCATTTCTCTCAGAGCCTTGACATAGCCAGTAATCAACGGCCGATTGAGCTCATAGGCAATTTGAGATGTGCGTTCAAAAGTAACCGTTACATCAACCCGTCCCCGCGAGAGGCGTGAGCTGATTCGACGTTTAATCTGTCCTTCCAACGACGATAGTTCTCCTCCGAGTCTAAGGTGGACATCGAGAAAACGGTTGTTCACCGTCTTCAAATCCACCGACACGGAGAAATCATCTCCAATTGCCGACCCACGGCCATACCCGGTCATTGATTTCATAGTAAGTAGTTCTTAGTACTTTGTGCTTAGTACTTCGTGCTTTGTTTTGGACGAGGCTTGTAGTTTGTACGCTGTGGACGCCTTAACGTCAGAACCCTGAGAAAGTCGGCAAAAAAAGTACAAAGTACAAAGAACAAAGTTCAGAACTTAAGCCAGCACAACCGAAAAGACTATTGACTGCTCACCGATAACGCTTCTTCCTCATCAGCAAACTGGAGCTCATAAAGCTTCTTGTACTGACCACCGCGGGCCAGCAAGGTCGTATGTGTGCCCATTTCAATAATCCGCCCACCCTCCATAACTACAATAGTATCGGCACGGCGGACAGTTGAAAGCCGGTGAGCAATGACGATAGTGGTTCGATTTCGAACTAAGTTAGCTATGGCGCGCTGGACAAAGCGTTCTGACTCGGCGTCTAGTGCGGACGTAGCCTCATCAAGAATCAATAGCGGCGCATCGACTAATATTGAGCGCGCTATTGCCAATCGTTGTCGCTGGCCGCCCGAGAGAAACACACCTCGTTCGCCCACTATCGTTTCGTAACCGTTGGGCAGTTCCACTATAAAATCGTGAGCGAAGGCTATGCGGGCGGCCTCTTCAATTTCAGCCTGCGTTGCTTCTGGCCGACCATAGGCGATGTTGTGAAGGACCGTGTCATTAAAGAGAACTGTTTCCTGCGTTACAAGCGCTATCTGATGTCGGAGGCTGGACACCTTCACGTCGCGTAAATCGATTCCGTCCCAGAGAACTGAGCCTGAAACAGGATCATGAAAGCGCGGAAAGAGCTTTGTCAGAGTAGATTTGCCCCCGCCCGACTCCCCCACTAACGCGACCATCGTCCCAGCTGGAATTTTGAGCTCGATGTTACGCAGTACCGGTCGTGCTTCGTTGGCATAATCGAATGAAACGTTCCTCAACTCGATTGCGTGCTTGAGCGGCGGCAGTTCTATCGCGTCTTTCTTCTCGGGCATTTCTGCGTGCTCATCCATCACTTCCCAAACGTGATGCGCTGCAGCAAGGGCTTGCTCCAAACTGTTCTGCAGTCGCGAAAGTTTGCGCATCGGATCGTAGCTTCGGAATAGGAAGAATAGAAACGTCAGAAATTGAGCGGCGTTCATGCGCCCAGCTATGATTTCCCGCTGACCGAAGAAAAGCAGAAAGACAACGAAGACCACGCCAATCATTTCGATGGTTGGCGGAGCAAACCCGGAGATGCTGGCAGTGCGTAGATTTGCGCGCACAATCCGTTTGGCAACATTGGTAAATCGTTCGGATTCTCGTGCCTCAGCGCGATAGGCCTTTACAATGCTCTGATTGGACAACGCTTCTTGGGCAGTG
>DASSCG010000090.1:0-5289 GCA_035697925.1 Pyrinomonadaceae bacterium | reverse complement strand
GGTCGCCTGTCTACCGTCCCCCCAGTTGAGCGGGCGAATGATACTACCTGTGTAAACGTCATCGACAAAGAGGGAAATTTATTCAGTGCTACACCGAGCGGCGCCTGGCTTCCGGCCGTGGTTGCAGGCGACACCGGCGTGTTGATGGGTCAAAGACTACAGTCCGCTTTGACCGATCCCGCCAGTCCCAACGTCGTTGCGCCTGGCAAACGTCCCAGGATCACACTTACCCCAACCCTGGTAGTGAGGAATGGTCAGCCCTTCATGGTTTTAAGCACTCCCGGCGGTGACAATCAGGATCAGGCCCTGTTGCAAGTCCTGCTCAATATCATTGAGTTTGGCATGAACCCGCAGGAGGCAGTGGAAGGGCCTCGCTTCGATACGCAACACTACGTCAGTTCTTTCGACGATCATGAATTCTTGCCAGGGTCCTTAAATGTTGAATCGAGGATCGGTGAGAAGACCATCGCCGAACTGAAGGCCCGCGGTCACAAGGTCAAAGTCCAATCGGATTGGGGCACGCTATCAGCGCCAACCGTAATCGTTTACGACACCTTAACTGGAGTTTCGTCGGGGGGCGCGGATCCTCGACGTGGAAGATATGCAGTCGCGTGGTAGAACAGAGGGAGATCTCGAATCAATGATTGAAGATAAGAAATCGGAAGCAGAGTCAGCTCAAAAAGCTGCGGAGCCTATGAGTGAACGCGAGATAGACCGGAACCTGGCCGGAACATTTCCGGCTAGCGATCCACCGTCGTGGACGCTGGGCACAGATCATCAAGATCACGATAGGGACCAGGCAAAGGAAGAGAACGAAGATGGGTAAGTAAATATGTCAAAGGCCCCCACCCTATTTCGATTAATCCTACAGGTACCCGATCTCGATCTGGCCGCCGATTTTTATTCAAAGTTGCTTGGCGATGAAGGGCGAAGGATTCCGCGTGCATCGCGTCATTATTTCGATTGCGGACCTGTAATCCTGGCACTCGTTGATCCCACACCGGATGGCGAAAACGCGAAGCCGAACTCGGATTACATCTACTTTTCAGTGAGTGATCTTGAAAGGTTTCACCGGCGTGCTAGTGACCTAAAGTGTCTAGCAACTGAAGACGTCCATGGGGATAGCGCAGGTCAAATCGCCGTAAGACCGTGGGGCGAACGTTCGTTCTATGTGAGAGATCCTTGGGATAATCGTCTCTGCTTCGTAGATCAGGACACTCTCTTTACTGGTCGCTAAAGTAGATACCAAACCGCAATACCTCTCCGGAACATTCAGTCACAAATGACTTCACAGACTGAACAGGCCGACTCTCCTACATTCGTTCAACGCGTTGGGATCTTAATCGGAGAAATAGCGTTTGTCGCGTTAGGCCCGTTTGTGGTGGCCAGGTTTGCATTGCAGGCGAGTCAAACATACCTACCGTCAGCGGTCCACATCGTGATCTTGACCATATTTTTTCTTTTGCTGGTCGGTTGGGCCTGGCTTATTACCGGCGAGCGAGGCGAGAAATTCTACAAGGCAGCTTACGAGCAAGGAATGACGTGGCCATTTCTGTTCTTTTCCTTTTCCTTATTTCTGTTTTCGCTCCCGGGTTTTGCCTCGCTGACCAGCACCTTAAGTGATCTTGGACGTGTGTCGTTTGAACCTCAGATTCCTCGCGGGGACCTCTCCGGAATTCAAGACTTCTACGCCTGGCACTTTCTTAACTCGATTCCCGGCCTAAGCATTCCTGAAACCCTCTTGTGGCAAAACCCATTTAAATATAACGATCGTTTGTCCGGAGCGATTCTTCTGGCATTCAAACTCTTGGTGATAATCCCCGTGATCGCATCATTCGCGGTGTGGCGAGACGTGAAGAAAGAAATGCGAAAAGAGTCTAAGAAGTAGGAATCGCGAATGCGCTGGTGAGCAGGAATTGTTCGCCGGGGCTTCCACTCAGTTCCTTGTCGATCAATCTGGCAGATTGTTGCGAAGCGCACGGAATCCGGGATCGAGCTGAATGGCCAGTTGAAAATGTTTCTCAGCGAGCTTGGTCATCCCGAGGTTTCGCAGCCGGAGGCCGATCATCCAGTGATAATGTGGATTGTTGGGCGTAAATTGGTCGGCCTGTCTTTCGTAGGCGATCGCTTCTGAAGGCCGGCCGAGTGAAGCCGTCGCTCCAGCAAGTTGATTATTAGCCAAAACAAGACGCCCATTTCTTTGCACGGCATCATTCCATACAGAAATGGCTTCCTCCTTTTGGCCCAGCTGCCAAAGCGATTCGCCTATCTCCTCGCGAGCGAGGATTAAGTCGTCGCGCTCCGCTAAAGCCTGACCAAGATTTTTACGAGCCGCATCGTAATCTCCTAAACGGTTAAGGATCGTGCCGAGGTAGTACAAGCTTAATGCTCTCGCTTGTCCTTCCTGGTGAGTCGCGGCCTGCTCCAGCAACCCTACCGATTGTCTGGCGTCACCGGAGAGATACTCAAACCAAGCCAGCTTTGCCAGCACCTGGCTATTTGTGAACAAGCCGAATTTCGAAGCGCTGCGAAAGTGTCCTTTCCCGTCCGCGATGCTTTCGTTATCGACAGGGCTGAGCCATGGAGCCGGGTTAGTATGCGCCAGAGCCAGCTCGTCCGGAATCTGAAGTTTTTCAAACGCGCGATCACCTTGGAACTCGTGATAGCGCACCCACCCACTGTGCGCAGTCAATCCCAGCGACAGCATCGCGAAGCTAAGGAACACCCAACCTGCAGTTTGAATTTTTCCCGCCGACTTAAGATTGAAACGGTAAAAAGACAAATCTCTTGATCGCATCAGCCTCCATGTTTTAAGCGTCAGAAAGGTAGTGACCGCCGCACATCCCAGCGCCATGAGAAATGGTACGAGTTGGTAAACGCCGCGAACAGCCAGGACACTTGCAAGGAAGACCAACGCTCCCACAATCTCTTCGGGCCAGGTTAACGAGTAATTCTTCTTAATGGTCTTTGGTACCGAAATGGTGGGTTTACCAAAACCAAAATACAAAGCGTCGTTGGGACAGACGCTTATGCAGTCCATACATTTCATGCAGCCGGGATCGACAACCATTCCGTACTGTTTTACCTCTGCGTGGACCATGACGTTTGAAGTGCACGTAGCCGTGCAGTGTCCACATTGATTGCAAGCGTCCGTGACACGTATTTTCCCCGGCGCAACTCTGTCGGCGATGCCGAAAAAGCCTCCATAAGGGCAGGCGTAGGTGCAAAAGCCTTTCGAGCCCAGGAAATAAACGGTCATGAAGCCGCAGATAAAAAGAAAAGGAATAGCGACGGCTACTGAGGGGAACGTCTGCCAGAAGTTGTTCGTGACCAGGTGATTGCTAAACTCGGGCATCAGCGGTGCGCCATCTGGATTGGTTAATGCTCGGGACACTGTAGGCCAGACAAACATGTAAAGAGCAGCGATAAGCGGGACAAAAACCAGCAGTCTCGAGCGAAACGGTTTAGGTGCGAAACCGGCCTTCTTTAATAGCCACGCACAAAAGTCCTGCAAGGCAAGGATGTGACAACCCCAGCCGCAGACGAAGCGACCAAAAATCAACGTTGCTAGAATCGCAAGTGCAAAGAAAATAAAGCCCGCATTAATCGCTCCTTGTTGGAGCGTATACATACTCTCTGAAGGCTCGATCGGCGAAATCGTAGTGCCCATGAGCCGCCATTGAATTATGTGCGCAATCATTAGCAAGTTCAGTGCGACTAGAGCAGCAGCACGCCAGCGACTAGTCTTGGATTTGCTAATTCTATTTTCCTGGTGAGTCGAGTTTTTCAGAACAGGAAGCTGGATCGACTTCTGTTTCTTCACCTCCCGACTTACACAACCGCTTTTCATCTATGGTCCCTTAGGGTGCGGGCATTACAGCAGCAGGCATTAAAAATCTCCCAACGCAGTTCCCAACGCTCAAAATTCCTTTACTTTTCACTTGAACCTATGCGAAAACCTTACCTCTAATCATCACTTCGCTCTTACCAAAAAACTGGAGACTCCCTGGCCATGTTGAAGACTATCCTGGTTCCTCTCGTCCTTCCGGTACTGTTCATTCTTAACCACATCTCGGACGATCCGGTCAACCGCAGTAAACCGATAAACCTCGGCTCGGAAAAATCCGTAGCGTCGGCGAAACAGAGTATCAATGGTCCGGCTGATAGGGAAATTACTGTTAAGCCTCAGGCGTTACAAGGCCAGACGGGCACTCTCGAGAAAATGGCTGTTACCGACGGAAGCGCCACCCTTGAGGTGGACTTAAACCGGCTGAATGGTATCGTTTCCAAATCTCAGTTCAGTTCGCTGCGCTTCGCCGTGGCACCCGATTCATTCTTCACAATTCTAGTCTTTAACAAGGTTTTGCGCGGACCGTTGAGCGGCTCCATAGCTCTGATTCCGCAGACATCTGCAAACCTTCCTCCAATCTTAAGCGCATCCTTCAATCAATTAGTCATCGACAAAACCGAGCCGGGAGAACCCTATGAGCTGGTCGTCCGAGATGGCAGAACCGGTTTCAAGTTCTTCAACATTGAAGGAAATGTCTACGACTACAACGCGGAGACTCGTTCATTCAAGTTGGAAGATGGAAGACTTTTGATTTCAGAAGACTTCGCTGCGAACCTGGGCGGTAAGGCAGACGCGGGGTCGCAAGTAGGAAAAATCTCTGTAACGGCGACGATGCGTCCTATCGAAATTACCGAATTGGCTGACGGGCAAGTTACCTCGGCAATAATGCCACCACTTGGATCGCTAGTGCCAGGTCCTGATGTAATCGTGGGAGATCTCTCTGGACTGGCACAATTTGGCAGCAGCAGCGGAACTCAGGTCGGTCTCGCCGTCGGCACTGACTCTTGCAACGCTGGAGCGGAACCGTTGCACTGGTTTGCACTGCCCAGCAACGATCACCCAGTTATCCCTCAGAACCTTTACCGAATGAGTGGTGGACCCGGCAATGACGAACGTTTCGAACAAGTAGGTCAATCCAACGTTAAGCACGCGTTCACGGCACTCCAACAAAATATCTGCGGTTTTGGCTGCCAGTCGTCTGGTACTGGCACACTGCTTGGAGCAGGCTGCTCAGACCCATACTCGGCTAGTTTGAACGCAGGTCCAAATCTCGGTTCGCGCGCATGGATCAACCCATTTACAGGCGCCTATCCTCGAGGAGACTCTCCCACTCCTCCAAACATCCATACTGGTCATACTCACACAGGACCGTCTCACAGGGTTCTAGTGGAGATGAGCGACTTAAACACTACGCTGAATCCGGGAGCTACGTATTATGC
>DASSCG010000089.1:0-2528 GCA_035697925.1 Pyrinomonadaceae bacterium | reverse complement strand
GGAAGCACAATGGGCTGCGGCACAAGCCTCAATGAATGATGTTCAATCCGCTCGCAATGCCGTGGCCTCAGCTCAGCAGAGCCTGGTAGTCGCCGAAGCTTCGGTGGCATCAGCTCGCCAGCAATTGGTTGCTTTGCAGACGGCGGTGGATCGCGCTCAAGTGGATCTCAACACGGCCCAGCGGGAACTAAAGCGCTACACTGAATTGATCGAAGCTGGAGTAGCTTCGCGATTTGAGTACGACGCAGCGAAAGATCGATACGAGCAGGCGAAAATTGCAGTTCAGACAGCGAAAGCAAACCTCGAGTCACAAAGGATTGCAGTTAAGGAAGCGATCGAACGCGCCAACCAGCAACGAATCGCGGTTCGTGATGCAAGTACCGAGATTAAAACCTCAGAGATGCGGGCGAGCCAACAACAGGCGCTTTTGCGCGGCCAATCAAGCCAGCGTTCCAAGGCCACTCAACTATCTCCTTTGACCGGTGTTGTCGCTGATATTCCAACCAGAGTCGGTGAATACGCCGTAGCAGGTCTTTCAACGACCCCCTTAATGACTATTGCCGACATGTCTACGATTAATGTTGAAGTCAACGTAGACGAGACTGAGATTTCCAACGTTGAAGTAGGTCAGCCGGTGAAGGTTAAAGTCGATGCGCTTGGGGACAAGGAAATTGCCGCAGTGGTAACCCAAAAGAACCCTCTCGCAGTCTCCAAATCGGATACTCAAGGAGGACTTTCGACTCGTGTAAATGTGCAGGAAGCAAAAGAGTTTAAGGTCACCGTCGAGCTTCGTGAAATGACCGACGAGATCCGAAACAGTCTGCGTCCGGGCATGAGCGCTACCGCAACTGTCACAACCGAAGTAAAAAATAACGTAGTGGCAGTTCCCCTTGAAGCTATTGTTGAAAAGGCACCTACCCCGTCACCTTCCCCGTCCGGCAGCGTAGCGGGAAATACGCCAGCCTCACCAACAGCTGAAAAACCCAAGAATCTAAAGGGCGTGTATGTGTTGGAAGGCAACAAGGTGAGATTCATCGAAGTGACTACCGGAATCACGGGCGAAGCGGACATCGAGATCACCAGTGGCGTCCAGCCAGGAATGGAGATCGTGCGCGGACCGAGTCGGGTACTTAAAACGCTGAAGGATGGACTGGCCGTCAAACGCCAGGAACGTAAGCCGGGCGCAAACGCGAATGAGGCCAGCTAATGAGCGACGTTACACTCGCAACTCTTCCAACTGAGGCGGCGATTCAACCGGCCCAAGAGAACGGTAAATACCGTCCCACTGCGCTGATCGCTATGCGGGACATCTGGAAGACCTACCAGATGGGCACCGAAGAAGTGCACGCGCTGCACGGCGTGTCGTTCGAAGTCCATAAGGGCGAGTACATCGCCATTATCGGCCCGTCCGGCTCTGGTAAGTCGACCCTTATGAATCTGATTGGGTGTCTCGATACCCCGACAAAGGGTGAGTATTGGCTCAACGGTAAAAACGTTTCAGAGATGGACGACGATGAGCTGGCTCGGATTCGCAATCAGGAAGTGGGTTTCGTATTTCAAACCTTCAACCTACTCGCTCGTGCTACCGCTTTGCACAATGTGGAACTGCCGCTGATCTATGGCGGAATTGGTTCTGCGCAGCGGCATGAGATGGCCAAGCAATCGCTGAAGGCGGTTGATTTGTCCGACCGTATAATGCACCGGCCCAACGAACTTTCGGGCGGACAAAGGCAAAGGGTGGCAATCGCACGCGCTCTGGTAAACCATCCTTCGATTTTGCTGGCCGATGAACCTACAGGTGCGCTCGATACGCACACCAGCATGGAAATTATGGACCTTTTTGAGCGGCTGCATTCTGAAGGCAATACGATTATCGTGGTTACACACGAGCATGACATTGCCGAGCGCGCTCATCGCATCCTCTCAATACGCGACGGACTCATCGAAAAGGACGAAAAAATCAGATAGGGACACCGTGATAATAGGGCGAGGTGGCTCTGATGGAACGCGCTGAGTTCGATGAACCAGAACCAAACCGCCCAAACTCTGTTCTAAGCCTACGCGCCGCCTCACAAGCCAAAATATCAAAACTCCGCAAGTTTCGGATTACCGCACTTTGGGAAGCCCTTCGAGTAGCGCTTTCCAGTCTGCGCTCAAACAAACTACGCACCGCATTGACCCTGGTCGGAATCATCGTCGGGGTTTCAGCTGTGATCGCGGTCGTAACCATTATCAAGGGCCTGGACAAGACCGTTGCAACGACGTTCTCATCACAGGGCAGCACTGTGTTCACCGTATCGAAACGCCCACGGGTTATCACCTCTCGAGAAGACTTCATCAAATTCAATCGGAGAAAGGATGTAACCCGCGAAGATGCTGAAGCGATTTTCAGACTCTGCACCCTCTGCTGGAAGTCTGGAATAGCAGCCAGCACGGCCGAAGAGGTTAAGCATAAAGAACGGAAATCCGACAACGTGGTGATTCGTGGTGTGACGCCGACTGCAATGTTCGATATCGACGCGGTGTCG
>DASSCG010000088.1:0-3772 GCA_035697925.1 Pyrinomonadaceae bacterium | reverse complement strand
GTTGGAGGGTCTCTACGATCTCCTGGTTAAGACGGTCGAGGAGAGTGCGGAGTTCAGGTTCGTCTTGACGCTCCGCCATCCCGCTTGGGACGTAGCGGAAGCGATAGAAGTAAGGACTCGGACTGCAAAGCACTTCGAAGTCCGGATGCTCGCGAACGAGCTCATGTAATTGAAGAACTAAACTCTCTTGCATGGTCAGCATGATGCGACCTGCAGGAAGTCGTGACTATGGGAGTTTCGTCCCGGTTTGCGTATACTCCGGCGCAATTGCTAGGACTTTAGTCCCGTTCGCGCCGCCTTGGAGGCCTGGGCCGACAGCGGGTGTGATGCCGTCGTCATGATCCTTAGTCAGGACGACGTCAAAGTACCTTTGCTCGACTCAACGAGACTCCTGACAAAAGCTGCTTTGGTAGAGGCACTACGCGAGGACTAATAATTGCAGTCGAATTTAGTGTGATGAAGAAATCGACGCAGCGAATCCGATACGTGCGTACCACGGATGGAGTCCAGCTCGCCTGGGCCGAAGCGGGCGCTGGACCGGTGATGATCAAAGCCGCGAACTGGCTGACTCACCTTGAGTATGAGTGGGAGAGCCCAGTTTGGCGGCACTGGATTCGCTTCTTCAACGATCATTTTCGTTACATCCGTTACGACGAGCGCGGTTGTGGAATGACCGATCGGAATGTTGGCGACCTCTCCCTCGATAGATGGGTTGCCGACATCGAGGACATCGTTGAGGCGGCTGGTCTAGAGGAGCCGTTTTCGCTTCTCGGCATTTCTCAGGGAGCTGCGATTTGCGCTGCGTACGCCGTGAAACACCCGGACCGCGTTTCAAAATTAGTGCTCTACGGCGGCTACGCGCGCGGTCCATTTCGACGTGGCGATCCCAACCGTGCGAGTTTTTACCAGGCGATGATTGATATGGTTCGTTTGGAATGGGGCAGTGATAACGCGACATTTCGTCAGGTCTTCACTTCGCGGTTCATCCCCGAAGGGACTGATGAACAGATTGGTTGGTACAACGATCTCTGCCGCAAGACCTTAACGCCGGAGGTTGCAGCTACTCTGCTTGAGTCGCGGGCCATGATCGATGTTACGTCGCTGCTTGGAGAGTTGCGAGCGCAAACTCTGGTGATGCACGCGAGCGGCGACGCTGTAGTCCCCATTACTGAAGGACGCATTCTCGCAGCCGGCATACCTGGTGCGCAGTTCATCGAGCTCGACTCGAAAAACCACATCCTGCTCGAGAACGAGCCCGCCTGGGAACGGTTCTGCGATGAGGTGCTGAGATTCATGGGCCTTACCGGCGCAACTCACGGCGAGAATCCTGCATTCACCTCACTCTCGTCGCGCGAACGGGAAGTGCTTACGTTGATCACCGAGGGTTTGGGTAACGCACAGATCGCCTCGCGTCTCTCCATCAGCGAAAAGACGGTTCGCAACCATGTCTCAAATATTTTCGATAAGCTCGGAGTGTGGACGCGCGCTCAGGCAATCGTCTTCTCGCTCGAGCGCGGTTTCAAGGGTTGATGTTTGAGTTAATGCACGCGCTTGCCCGTCAGCTTTTCCCGAAATTGCTTTACCAAACGGTCACTCAACCGGGTAATCGTCGGCAGTTTCAGCGGCCCTATCAGATATCGTCCAAATGCAGCTTCGCGCAAGGCTTCCAGATCGAACTTCTCCTTAAGATGTTGACGATAAGCTTCAACTGGAATGGCCAGCCCTTCCATAGAGCTGTCGTCGAGATGAACAAGGAAGACGAAATCAGCTTCGCTCACTTTTTCCGCAATTTTGAAGTATGGCCACTCCTCGATCCTTTTCCCTGCTGCACAGAGCCGGCTGGGGTGCGATGGTGAACTGCTGAGGTATGCAGACCTTTCGGTTCTTTGGATAGGTGCGCCGCTAGGCGCGGCGGCTATGCTGGCCGAGTTGCCGAACAGCACGCTCAAGCGACAGCTTGGAATCGCGCCGGGTAAACCAGGTCGCGGGTGGGCCAACGCGCTCTTCTACGTGTTGGACCAGGTCGACATGCTGGTCGGGGTCTGGATCGTGCTTGGGATCTTAGTAGGAGCGACTGTCTCGCGTATTCTGTGGTCAGTAGTGTTCCTGTTCATCGCGCATCAACTTCTCACGCTGGTAGGTTACCAACTCGGGATGCGCGCGACAGCCCGATGAGCTCTCATCGCGAAAAAGTTGTGTGCGCCAATCACAAGCACTCAGGATGACCGCAGCTACAGTTTGTCTCACTCCCACCGGCCGCGTTTTTACAGTGTAAGCTGCAATACTCATCATCGGCGGGTCGCGGACATTTGCATGGTTTATGAGCGCATGTTTCGGTCGACTGTGTGTTATTCATTTTTCGTCTCCTGGCTGAGCATCGAATGAGTTCGTTTTTAACAGGAGGTCAACGAGGGAACAATGCATTTTGCCGCGAACCGCCACAAATGTGTACCTGAAATCTTCAAAATGCAACGCCGCTGTTTACGGGCCAGTCGATACAAGGCCCTTCATCATCTGGTCGCGCTTGGCCTTGAATTCTGATCCCGCTTTCCATTCCGGATACTTGGCGTCTTGCGCCACTCGATATCCGATCATCGTCAACAACTGCGCGTCATCAACCGCTCCCGTGAGATCCCAGTCAGGTTTAATCTCGTCGGAAACTTTGTGGTAGTCCTTGTTTGTGTATTCGTCGCGCTTCTGTTGGCTGAACGCCGTATCTTTCCCTTCATAATCAATCCCCGAATCAGTGTAGAGCGCCGGAACTCCCTGTTTCGCAAACTCGAAATGATCCGAACGGTAGAAAAAACCTTTCTCTGATTCCGGATCGGGATTCACTACTCGCCGCTGTGCAGTGGCAGCCTCACGCAGCAAGTCGATTAAGGTGGTGTTGTCATCGCCCACCATCGTGATGTCTTTGGTCCTGCCCCACTGATTAACGCCATCCATGTTGATGTTCGCGAGCGTTTTGTTCAGCGGATATAGAGGATACTCAGCGTAATATTTTGCACCCAGTAACCCTTTCTCTTCGGCCGTAACCGCAAGAAACAAAATGGATCGTTTAGGAGGTGTAGCGAGCTTTGTAAATGCTTCAGCAATCTCAAGCAATGCGGCGGTGCCTGAGGCATTATCGAGCGCACCATTGAAAATCTGATCGCCGGTTAGTTTTGGATCACGTCCCAGGTGATCCCAGTGTGCCGTGTAGATAACGTACTCATTCTTCAGCGCAGGATCCGCTCCTTCAATCTTTCCTATGACGTTATTCGAATTAATTTCACGTATTGTGTTTCGGACTGTCATGTTTGCCTTTGCATTGAGAGCAACGGGCTTGAAGTCCTTCGAGAGCGCAGCCTTTTTCAGCGCGTCAAAGTCCTGGCCGCCGGCAGTAAACAATTCCTTAGCACGCTCGGTCGTGATCCATGATTCGACGGCAGCACGTCCCATGTTTTTGTCGGGCGTCTGAATATCGAAATTCTCACGAGACCAACTTCCTGAAACAACTTCATAGGGATAGCCAGCCGGTTCGGTTTCATGAATGATCACTGCGGCCGCGGCGCCTTTCTGCGCTGCAATCTCGTATTTGTAGGTCCAACGACCGTAGTACGTCATCGCCTTGCCCTTGAACATCTTGTCGTCCAGCTTTTTTGGATCAGCGGAGTCAGGAACCTGTGGATCGTTGATCAGCATCACGATCGTCTTGCCGCGCACGTCCAACCCTTTGTAGTCGTCCCACCCATACTCAGGCGCCACAACGCCATAACCAACAAAAACCATG
>DASSCG010000087.1:0-4940 GCA_035697925.1 Pyrinomonadaceae bacterium | reverse complement strand
GTGTAACCTTCGCCGAGTGCGAGCAGGCGGCCATCGCGGCTGAACTTTACTAATCCGTGATCCGTCGTGGTAACTGCGAGCTCACGCTCGCTTCCCTTACCACTAAGATCCCAAAATCTCAAACGCTTATCTACGATGCCGGCAGCAAGCAAGCGCCCGTCTGGCGGTAACACCAATTCGATGCTGTTGATCTCTTTGTCAGGCAGATTTACCGTGCGAGTTTCGCGACCAGTTGACAGCTCATAAAACTTCACCTGAGGCCGCGAGCCGGCGTCTGAAATAACGAATGCGAGTTGACTGCCATCCGGAGTTAACGCTGCTCCACCTTCGCCCCCGAACAATCCTGCAGTGCTTAAACCCGCCAGAGGGATCGAGCGTAACTCCTGGCCCGATGAAGGATCCCAAACCCTGATTGCATCACTAATCGTGACTACGCGACCGTCCGGCGTAAACGCTATGAAGAAGGTGCTTGCAAGCGCAGCAGTCATCGATCCTTGCGCGCCGGCCAGGGTCTGCACTTCTCGACCCGATACCACGTCCCAGATTTTTACAGAGTTGTCGCCGGCAGCAGCGGCGACGAGCCGGCTATCGCGACTGAAGGCGACATACGGTGACAGGGTCATGCCGGTCTGACTACCGCCCGACAAATTCCGTAACTCGCGTCCGGTTGCCGTCTCCCAAAGTTTGACTGTGGTGCTGCGAAACGTTGTCGTAGCCAGAAGCTTCCCATCCGGACTAAACACGAAGCGAGTAGCACCAAAGAAATTGTTGTATCCAGTTTGTAGGACAAGTTCCGGTTTTGCTTCTCTCCCGGATTGGCTGGACTGTGTCGTACTTGCTGGGCCCGGGGTCTGGATACCGATGCCTCTGTCTGTGGGCGGCGTTGACGAAGGGGTTTGCGCCAAAACAGCACCTGAAACGATCGAGATAAAAATGATTGTGAGCGTAAAACGAGGAGCGGTGAGGCCGGCGAACGTGTCGCGTTGATTCGGGGCGGCTTTTCTCATTGCGGTACTTCCTTCCTGCTGGTTCTTGTTTCCGAAGTTTAATCTTGCACTTCAATTGGCTCAAAGGCTAGGAATGCGAGTGATGGATCAGTGAAGCTGTTTTTGGTGGTCAGCGAACATCACTAAGTACACGGCGGCACTAAACGGATCCTTCGGTGGTGGTTCTCGCTCACCCCGTTGGATCGTATTTTCTTGTACTAACTACTTTTAAAGCTTCACGTGCTCGAGCAAGAGCAATCCGACTGAGATCAGGGCTAACACATACATTACCGGATGAATCTCCCGGCTTCTTCCAACCATCAGGTACATACCGACATGAGAGATAAACCCCCAAAGGATTCCCTGCGTGATGGAAAAGGTCAGCGGGATCAGAATAATTGTCAAAAACGCCGGCAGTCCTTCTTCCAGCTTTGAAAAGGAGATCTGGCCGACACTCTTGAACATCGAAGCGCCGACCAAAATCAGCACCGATGCAGTTGCGTACGCCGGAACCATACCAGCCAGGGGCGCCAGAAAGAAGCATGGCAGGAAACAGAGCGCGGTGAAAACTGAAGTAAGTCCCGTGCGGCCGCCCATGTCAATCCCAGCCATACTTTCGATGTAAGCAGTGCCTGACGAAGTTCCCGCCAGCCCGGCCCCGAGAGTAGCGAACGAATCAACTACCAAACCCTGTTTCAGATTGCGTGGCTGCCCATTCTCGTCCAGCAAATTAGACGCGTGCGCGACACCGATAAAAGTGGAAATCGAATCGAAAAGATCTGTGAACAGGATTGCGATGATCGCCGGTAACAGAGAGAGCTTCAATGCGCCAAGGATATCGAGTTTGAGAAATACTGTGCGGAAGTCCGGCGCGCTAAAAAGACTGGTGGGAGACTTAACGAGTCCCAATAACCAACCCATAAGTGTTGCGAAGAATATTCCCGCCAGAAATGCGAGGGCACTCTTGCGCATCAGCAGCAATACGGAGATGCCTGTCGCGAGAATCGTTAGAAGCGCCGGTAGCCCTAAACTCCCTAGCCTGACGAACGTGATCGGATCGGCAACGATCAACCCTGCGTTTTTTAATCCAATGAATGTCAGAAAGATCCCGATGCCGGCAGCGGTTCCGATTCTGAGCTCGCTCGGTATTGCCCTGGCGATTGTTTCGCGAATTGGAGTAACAGAGACCAGCAGAAACAAGACGCCAGCCCAAAAGACGATACCCAGGGCAACCTGCCACCAGACCTTCTGCGTAAGAATTATTGTAAAAGTGAAGAAAGCATTAATGCCCATGCCCGGCGCTACGGCAAAAGGCAGCTTGGCATATAGCCCCATGAACAGAGTCATCACAAAGCAGAGCAGAACCGTTGCTGTGAGTACACCACTGAACGCCATGCCGGTTCCTTCGGTCGCGAGGATCGAAGGGTTCACGACAACTATGTAAGCCATCGTGAAAAAGGTGGTGATACCCGCGATGGCTTCGGTCCGAATGCTGGGCTTCTCGATTGGAACAGCGGACATTAAAGAGAGGTTGAGAACTAGATGGATAAAACGAAAGGAGTCTAAGCGAGCGGAACTGCAGGGCGCAAGAAAAGCGGCTCAACTGGAGTGATCTCACAGTCAGGAAGGGGACGGGTATTGGTGCATTTTGAATTTAACGCCGAAGGCGTTGGCTAATTCCAGCCCAGGGTTTGCTTTGGCAACCCTGGGACGCGCCCCATCGAAAGAAGGCGCAAACCCTGAAAGGGTTGCGTCGCTATAACCGAACACCGTCGCAACTCCTTCAGAGTTGCGACAAAACAAACGGGCATCTTATCCCCAGGGTTTCAAAGCAAACCCTGGGCTGGAATTAGCCAACGCTTTCAGCGTTAAACTCAAACACCAGCACTAGGAGCCCCTGTCCACGCCCTCACCAAGAATGACCTACAACTTACCTTGAGTTGAGTCATTTACTTTTTTATGGTCTAACCTGAAATCTCTGCACATAAGTCCGATACCCTGCCACTTCTTTCTGAACTCGACTCTCGCTCCATCCCAGATACTTCCGCGCGATTGCAACTGCCTTTTCATCCGCGCCAATTCCAAGGGATGAATTCAAGCCCACCATTGTCCGCCTGAGTAAACAATCAGACAGCGTTTCAGCCATCTCTTGTTGAAACGAAAAGACTACCTCGGCCGCAATTGCTTCTGTCTCATCGTCAAAGCTTTCACGCAGCGATTGATCACCAGCGGCCAGATAAAGAACGTCCATGGCGCGAGTTCCATAAACGCGCAGCAAGCGTTCACTGGCCTTTGATGACAACCCGCTATCTCGTTTGAACTGTTCGCTGAAAGAGCGGAAGTCATGGGCCACCGCGCCAGGCAAGGCGTCTCTGGCGGTAGCGGATGGGGGCAGTTCTTTCCCTAATCTTTGCCCAATCAAATCAACCGTCTGCTGTGAGAGATTCCGGAAGGTCGTGAGTTTGCCGCCTACGATAGAAAGGAGCCCTTTCCGATCCGGCGACTCTCGAATGAAGTGCCTTCGAGTAATTCCTTCTTCGCTCTCGTTCTCTACGTAAGGCAATGGTCGAACACCAGTGTAGGTGTAGAGAATTTCTTTCCGTGTAAGCCCGGCAGGTGGAATAACTCTATTTGTTTCGAGTAACAGGTACTCAATCTCATCGTCTTCGATCTCGAGATGGTCAAGATCCCCTTTGAAGTGAATATCTGTAGTGCCGATCAAATACTTCCCGTCCCAGGGAATTATGAAGAATGGCCGATGATCGGAAAGCGCTTCCACATAGATCGCGGTCGAAGGAGCACCGGCAAAGTAACTCACGATTATGTGACTTCCTTTGGTGCCTCCGATCAAACGCTGCGCAGGATGTTCACTAGTTCTTAAAACTTCGTCTGCCCATGGACCAGCCGCATTGACAATTACTTTTGCACGAGTCGCAAAAGCCTCCCCCGTCAGCGTATCCAGGAATGACACGGTATAGCTATCATCTTCAGGTGAGCTTGTTATATTTTGCGCGCGAGCATGAGTGATGATCGTGGCGCCATGTTCCTTGGCCGATAGTGCATTCTCCACTACAAGCCGTTCAGCGAATTCAACTTGCGCGTCGTAGTAGATAGCGGCAGCCCGAAGCTCGTCTTGATTTAGTCCCGGAGCATGTTCAAGCGCTTGGGCGCGCGTAAGCATCCGGTGCCGAGGCAGGGACTTACCGGGCGAGAGCAAGTCGTAGGCAATCATACCGGCGCGAATCACTAATGGGCCGCGTTCGGCTTTCCGATAGATCGGAATCAGGATTGGCAATGGCTTGACCAGGTGAGGCGCAATGCGAAATAGAGTCTCACGTTCCCGCAGGGATTCACGGACCAGAGCCAGCTCGGCGTGTTCGAGATATCGCAAGCCTCCATGGATTAAACGAGTGGACCAACTGGTCGTGCCTCCTGCGATATCTCCTTTGTCGAGTACTAACACTTTTAACCCGCGCATCGCGGCATCGCGCGCGATTCCGGCGCCATTGATGCCCAAGCCGATGATGATTACATCGAACGGAGTGGCTGAGATACTTGCTGGTATTCGAGGCGTCATGCGCAGTACAGAGCTAGTTGACACATATGTGGAACTATCATACAAGCGCTGCGAGTTGTACTGGCATGAAGGTTCTCACGAGTAGCGCCGAAGGCGCGGCAGACGGTAGCCAGGGGCAAGCGGCTTTGCGCGCAGCCCCTGGATCAGGTTCGGTTCAGGATTACGCCCTGAAAGGGCGGCAAGCATCGTCAAACATTGCGGCCGTCCTAAATCAATTGAAATAAGTTCGAGCGTCTTCAGATGTCTACATTGCGATTTCTTACGCCCTTTCAGGGCGGATTGTGTAATGAACGTAACCCAGGGGCGGCGCGCAAGCGCTTATTGATCATGATGATGTCCAATAACCAAAAAGGAAACCAATGCGGCGTCGCCGCTTC
>DASSCG010000086.1:0-4828 GCA_035697925.1 Pyrinomonadaceae bacterium | reverse complement strand
CACATTTCCATTGCGACGCTGCCGGGCATGTGGGAGCGAACAATCACCGTCAACTCCTTCTCCAAATCTTGGAATATCTCGGGCTGGCGTCTCGGCTACGTTTACGGTGACGCGCAACTCCTTTCTCCTCTCAACAAGGCTTATAATGTTTTCTACGTATGCTCGCCGACGCCGCTACAGCGGGCACTCTCCGAAGTGTTAATGACCGATCCGTCGTACTACACTCGCTTACGCGAGAGTTTTACAGTCAAGAAGAGATTCGCGGTTAAAGCGCTAGAGAAGGTTGGATTCGAGGTTTACGATTCAGACTCGGCCTTCTATGTGTGGGCGCGTATTCCCAAAGGCTTTGAAGATGCTATGCAGTTCAATGACCTGTTAATCGACCGAGCAGGAGTGGCGGGGGTGCCCGGAAACGCCTTTGCTGATAGCAATGAATGGGACAATTACATGCGCCTGTGCTTTGCTCGCGAAGATGGAGTATTGCAAGGCGCGTTCGACAAACTGCAAAAAGCCCTGATGGAGAAGTAGGTCTCTGCTGACTGCGTTGCAACTGACCCAAAGGCTCCAGCATAGCATCGCCTCGAACAATATTTCGGCAAGAAGTCAACCAGGTCGTCTCCGAAACACGAAACGTTTGGAGATGTTTCGTGATATTTCGTGGATCGTTCTTGCTTCAATCAAGCCGCCTCTCAAATTAGGGCACCACCAAGCTGCGCTCTCGCGTTACGATGGGCTCTTGCCAATCGTAGAGAAGAAGGCATTCCGCATGCGTACAAAGCTGGCTATTACCTGCACATCTCCGAGCTTGTCGAGCCTCATGTGTTTGCTGCTAACGGCAAACCTTGCCTACGCAAACCAAACTACGCTTCTTCCAGAACGGATCGTCGCCGCTTTGTCACAGGAACTCTCCGGCGAAACGGCAAAGCGCAATCTTGAATCTATTGCCCGGAACCATCGCATGCGCGGGTCACGCGGATTTCGCGCTGCCGCCCAGCACATCGTCGAACAACTGCGTGAATATGGAATAGCTGACGCGCGCATCGAGCAATTTCCAGCTGACGGTAAGATTTTCTACGGCACCCAAAGATCTCGTCCGCCGTGGGATTCTGAATTTGCCGAATTGTGGGAACTGCGCGAGACAAACGCGGGCTGGACACCGCACGTCCGCTTAGCAAGTTGGGAAGCGATGCCAGTTTCGCTTGCGCAGGACAGCGAGAGTGGTGAGGTGACGACAGAACTCGTCAATGTTGGCAACGGCACTTCGGAGCGCGAATACGCCGGTAAGGACGTGCGCGGAAAGATAGTGCTGGCTTCGGCGCAGCCCGGTTCAGTTGCGCCTATAGCGGTCGAGCGCTTCGGAGCGGTAGGCATCGTCAGTTACGCGCAGAACCAACGAACCGCATGGTGGGGCGAAAATGAGAACCTTGTACGTTGGGGACACCTCGACACGTTTGCGGAAAGACCAACGTTTGCCTTCATGATTTCTCCCAAAGAGGCACGCAACCTTCAAGGGCGACTGGCTGGCGGAGAGAAGATTCGCCTTCATGCAACCGTGCGAGCCGGAAAGCATCCCGGCTTCTATGATGTTGTTACGGCTACCATCCCCGGTGCCGACCCGAGGCTGCGGGATGAAGAAATTGCTTTCAGTTGCCATCTAGACCACCAACGTCCCGGCGCGAATGATAATGCAAGTGGCAGCGTCGCCATTCTCGAAGTTGCGCGCACTTTCAACAAACTGATCCGCGAAGGCAAGATTGCACACCCTGCGCGCACCATTCGGTTCATCTGGCCGCCGGAGATCGAAGGAACAATCGCTCTTCTGAACGCGCGCCCAGAGCTTGCGTCACGCATCAAGGCGGTAATTCATATGGACATGGTTGGAGGAGGTCCTGAGACGAAGGCCACCTTTCATGTGACCCGCGGTCCGGCGAGTCTGCCGTCTTTCGTCAACGATGTAGCTGAGTATTTTGGAGAGTTTGTCAACGACCAGTCGTCGCAGTTTGCTAAAGGTGCGAGCGCTACTTACCCAATGTTTGCGCCCGAAGGTGGTAAAGAGGCTTTACAGGCCGCAATGGCTGAGTTTTCCATGGGCAGCGATCATCAAGTCTACAGCGATAGCTCTTTCGGTATCCCGTCTATTTATCTGAACGACTGGCCCGACCGCTACATCCACACTAATTTCGACACACCAGCCAACGTTGATCCTACGAAACTTAAGCGCGCTGCCTTTATCGGCGCGGCGAGCGCATATTTTTTAGCCAACCTAAAGTCTGACGATGCGTCTTCACTCCTGCGGCTGCTTCAATCGCACAGCCTACGCCGTACTTCCAAAATGCTCGCCCGTCGCGCCGATCTACCGGAAGAAGAAGCTGCCAACCTGGCACGCTTCCACCTGTGGCACGAACGCGCGCTGGTTGATTCGTTAGAGCGATTTTTTCGTATCCCGGAGCGCAACCGCACCGATGCATTGACCTTTCTAATCGACACGGAAAAGTTAGTTGGAGAGATTAACGCTGCAGCGCAGCCGCAGGGTGATGGCCGGTTAGTTTTCCGTCGCAATCCTACAATCAAAGGACCGATGTCAGCTTTTGGTTACGACTACTTCACCGCCCACTACGGAGCCGAGCGAGAGAGGACTATCCGACTCTTGCAGTTTCAAGGATTGCGTGGAGCCGGTAGCGAGTATGCGTACGAAGTCTTGAACCTGGCGAACGGCCGGCGCACTGCAAAGGACATCCGCGATGCCGTTTCCGCCACCTACGGCCCAATTCCGCTGGAACTAGTGGTGGAGTATTTGCGCGCTCTTGAGTCCATCCGTGTTATCGAAGCAGTAAAGTGACACTTGTTGCTGCTGGTCATGCTTTCAACATCAATAGAAGGAGCGTTGAAGATGAAATCTCGAGCGATCTGTCTCGCGCTTTTGCTAATGGGCTTTGTTATAACGGTTAAGGCACAGGAGAAAAAGTTGAAGATATACATTTCCGCCGATATGGAAGGCGTGGTTGGGGTCGTCACCAGCGAGCAATTGGGGCCTCAGGGCTTCGAGTATGCCCGGTTCCGAGAGTTTATGACGCAAGAAGTCAATGCCGCGATTGAGGGGGCGGTTGAAGCTGGCGCCACCGAAATCGTCGTTAGTGACTCGCATGGCAATGGTCAGAACCTGCTGATTGAGAAGCTACCGAAAAATATCCTGCTCGTCCGCTCCTGGCCTCGACCGTTGATGATGATGCAAGGGATTGATGAGACCTTCGCCGGCGTGATCTTTCTTGGCTATCACACCGGAACGACTAACCCTCAAGGAGTTCGCGCACACACAATATCCAGCGCCCGCCTTGCAGACATTCGATTGAAAGGGGTCTCGGTATCGGAAGCCGGCATTAACGCAGCTATCGCCGGTCATTTCAACGTGCCGGTGATTATGGTTTCCGGCGATGACGCGGTGGTGAAAGAAACAACAGCGCTGCTGGGCGATGTCGAAGGAGCAACCGTCAAATGGGCCTCAGGTTTTCACTCGGCGAAGACCCTGATGCCCGAGGGTGCTTATCAATTGATTCGCGAGAAGGCTAAAAGGGCGATCGGCCGGATCAAAGACTTCAAGCCACACAAACTCGCGCCACCAATTCAGTTGGATGTGCGCTTCAAGAATTATCGTCCGTCGGAGGTTCTCAGCTACCTATCGATCGTCGAGCGCACGGATGCGCATAGCATCAGATTCACCGGCAAGGACATCATCGAGGTATCCAAGTTCCTGGAATTCATTATGACTTACGAACCATCCTTGGAGCCTTAATGGCTTGTTGTGCTGCCACCATTATCCATGCAAGTGAATGTGACTCTTGATCGTGAAAACGCGCTTCCACTTGACCCGGAAGAGACTTTAGGCAACATCGCGATTACTGACGAAACTGGCTGCAGAATTCGTCAGGAGAATATCTGGGTAGATGATTGGCTCGCGGCTCTCGTAAACGGAGTTGAAGCCCTGGGGAGAGGTGAAGAAAGCTTTTCTGCGGACATTGAGTCAGAAGCAAGCCCTATTGTTTTCGGGTTGCAGGGCGAGCTATTCTCGCTATCATTCGCCGAAACTACCTTGACAGGAAGCCTCAGCGCGTTCCGGAACGATCTTAAAAAAGGTGTTCAGAAAATGTTGGCGGCGTTCGAGCCGGATGTCTGTTTCCGTCCAGACAGCTTATGGGCGCAGCTTCAAATATTCGCAGATTGATGTGTCCTTATACGCAGGCAACACAACAAAGCCTTGCAGCTGACGGCGCGATAGCATGGTTCTCAAGTAGCCTTTTCCATTCAGCTCGAATACTGATCGCGCGCCGCAGCTGAAGCGCAACGTTGTCCGGGTCGCTTTTCGGATTCTGATTTCTGTTCACCACATCTTCCGCAACCCTACCGGCTTCTCCGGCGAGCAGCCAGGAAGGCCAGGCCGGTTCCGATAGCAAACAGCGCTATTCCGCCGACCACCCGGACTGTGTTTGGAAGTTCGCGCACCTCAGTTTCAGTAACGACAACAGCCGCAGTGGGCTCTAGAAACAAGGAACGGTAGGCAATCACGCCGCCAATGGCAGCGATTACGATGCCGAGTATTATACCGAGGATTCGCACTTCAACTCTGTACTTTGTTGTCAGCCCTAACCTGCAAGTTTCGAGCACAAAGCTCTATTTCCCCTTGAATGCTGGTTTTCGCTTTTCCAGAAACGCTTTCACACCTTCGTCTTTGTCTTCTGTCGAGAAGACGAGAGCAAAGAGATCGACTTCCCGCCGCAGGCCCTCATCGAGCAGCGATCGAGAGGCAAGCTTAACCGCCTCCTTGGCGAGTTTC
>DASSCG010000085.1:0-2574 GCA_035697925.1 Pyrinomonadaceae bacterium | reverse complement strand
AGGAGGGGCATGGTATCAGCTCGGCAGCGTGCAATTGCATCTCTCGGTCGCAGACGACCCGGACGCACAGCAGAGCAAACGACACATCTGCCTGGTGGTGGAAAATCTGAATCGAGCACAGGACTATTTGAAGGATGGAGGAGTCGAGATCCTGCCTGATCCGCGGCCTATTCCAGGCACCAACCGGTTTTATGTGCGCGATCCAGGAGGCAACTTGATTGAGATTACCGAACTCACGCCTTAGTCTCCTAAGTATGCGAGTCACTTAGGAATACCAACTCCAAGAAACTCTTTGCGGTTAGGCTCAACCCATATTTCACGTTTACTATCTCAAGCATGCTGGATAACCTCGGGAACTTAAAGCGCACCCACTCGTGCGGCGCGTTACGTAAAGAAGACGTTGGCAAGAACGTTATTTTGATGGGCTGGGTCGCCCGGCGGCGCGACTTTGGCGAACTCACCTTCGTTGACCTGCGTGACCGAGATGGTGTTACTCAAGTCGTATTGAATGCGGAAGATTCACCTGAAGCGCACGGGAAAGCTAAAGACATTCGCGGTGAATATGTGATTGCGGTTGTTGGCGAAGTAGTGCTGCGCGACGAAGGCGCCCGTAATCCCAAGCTTGAAACCGGCGACGTTGAACTGCAAACGCGCGAGCTTTACATCCTCAATGACGCCCGTACTCTGCCGTTTCAACTGGACGCGTCTCCCGATGCCTTAGCGAGCGAAGATCTTCGTTTGAAGTATCGCTACCTGGATTTGCGCCGACCTCAACTGCAATCAAACCTCAAGTTGAGACATCGAGTTGTAGCTGAGATTCGTCGGTATATGGATCAACAGGGGTTCCTCGAAATTGAAACCCCAAATTTGATCAAGTCGACACCCGAGGGTGCCCGCGATTACATCGTTCCTGCTCGCATTCAACCCGGTAAATTCTTTGCTTTGCCGCAATCGCCGCAGCTCTTTAAACAAATCTGCATGATTGCAGGACTGGATAAATACTTTCAGATTGCGCGCTGCTTTCGTGACGAGGACCTCCGCGCTGACCGCCAACCTGAGTTTAGTCAGCTTGATGTCGAGCTGAGTTTCGCCACTCCCGAACAGGTTTATGCGTTGATCGAAGGATTGTTTGTGCGCGTTTTCCGTTTGATTGGGGCAGACTTAGCCGTACCTTTTCCTCGCCTTACCTTCGCTGAAGTGATGCAGCGTTACGGTTCGGACAAGCCAGACCTTCGCATCCAGGGCATGGAGCTACAAGATTTGGCTGCGCCTCTGGAAGGCACCACTTTTGCACCCTATGCTTCGGCGCTGGCCACAGGGGGCCTGGTGAAGGGGATTGTGGTGCCAGATGGCGCAGGACTTTCACGCAAGGCTCTCGATGAGCTCCAGGAGTTCGTCAAACGTTATGGAGCCTCGGCACTTGGTTCCATCCGTTTAGGCGATGAGATTTCTTCATCATTGCTCAAGGCGTTGGGTCCGGATGGCGTCTCGACTCTGGCGCGAGCTGCCGGCGCCGAAAAAGGCGATGCGGTCTTGATTGTGGGCGGCAAGGCAAAAACTGTGACGGCGAGCCTGGGCGCATTGCGAAATGAAGTTGCTCGCCAACTTAAGCGAATTCCCGAACGAGTTTTCTCGCCGCTTTGGGTAACTGAGTTTCCGATGTTTGAGTATCACGAAGACGATGGACGTTATTATGCAATGCACCATCCATTCACCTCGCCGGTTGACGACGACGTGTCGGTGTTTGAGCGTGCTGTGAACAGTGGTGAATCGGATTTATTCGAGCGGATAAGGGCCAAAGCTTACGACGCCGTAATTAACGGCGTCGAGGTTGCGGGTGGTTCAATCCGGATCCATCGTCGCGATGTTCAAGATATCGTTTTTAAGGCTCTTGGTATGACCAAGGAAACGGCACGTGAGCGTTTTGGTTTTTTCCTGGAAGCCCTCTCATATGGCACGCCGCCCCACGGCGGTATTGCTTCGGGTATCGAACGGCTAATGATGGTCCTGGTGCCTACCGAGAACATCCGCGATGTAATGGCTTTCCCCAAAACCGCTTCGGCGGCCGACTTGATGATCGATGCTCCGGGGGAAGTCGATCCGAAACAATTACAGGAACTGGGTCTTAGAGTTGTGAAGGGCGAATGAACTTGCTGCGTTAATGATTACTCTACGTCATGAACAGCTTGATCAGATCTTTGCGCATGCCCGAGAAGCCACGCCATTCGAATGCTGTGGCTTGGTCGGAGGAGTTCAGTCCCGCGCTCGCTCCATCCATCCTCTCCGCAATGTAGCCAGCAATCCCAAAATAGCTTATGAGGCAGCGCCCGAAGATCTCTTTGCGGCCCAGAGAGAAATGCGCCAGCGGGGTGAACAACTTTTGGCGATTTATCACTCTCATCCGCGCTCGTCAGAGCCAGTACCGTCTGAGACTGACTTGCGACTGGCTTATTATCCCGCGGCCGTTTACTTGATCGTAGGATTGGGCGGACCTGAGCCGGTAATGCGAGGCTTTCGGATTTCAGAAGCAGGCAAAACATGGCAACAGGTTGAGTATGCTGTGTCGGACGAGTA
>DASSCG010000084.1:0-3910 GCA_035697925.1 Pyrinomonadaceae bacterium | reverse complement strand
AAGCTCGAATCCGACTCCTGGTCCCTCGCCCACACCACAGCCGACTCCATCACCTTCCCCGACGCCGTCGCCGACCGCGACTCCCAGTCCTTCGCCCTCCCCTTCCCCGAGTCCTTCTCCGTCGCCCGCCCCTGCGGCAGGTGTAGTGATTAGTCAGATCTATGGAGGCGGCGGAAACTCGGGCGCACAGTTTAGAAATGACTTCATTGAAATATTCAATGCTAGTAACGAATCGATCAACTTAACTGGTTGGTCGGTGCAATATGCTGGTGCTACGGGAACATCGTGGACAGTAACCGAACTAACTCCAGTATCGCTCGCACCAGGGCAGTACTATCTGATTCAGGAAGCTTCCGGCGGAAGCAATGGCACAAGCCTTCCTCCGCCAGATGCAACTGGAGGAATCACTATGGCTGCCACTGCGGGTAAGGTTGCATTGTTGCGCGTCTCAACGCCTCTGACGGGAACATGCCCTTCAGATGGGACCATTATGGATTTCGTGGGTTATGGCAGCACTGCAAATTGCTTCCGTGGCGGTGGTCCCACGGGCGCACCGAGCAACGCGAGATCGGTCTCGCGGAACAGCAACGGGTGCGCTAATACTTTCGACAACTCGACTGATTTCACCACGGGTGATCCTAATCCCAGAAATACGGCGGTAGCTTTCAGTCCTTGCCCAGTCTCTATGTCTTCGCGGACAAGCTTGATTCAGTCTTGTCAACTTTGGTCGGAGCTTCTGGCCTTTGCAGCTTTAGATGGCTTGCGCGTCGGGTTCGACGTCAGCGGAGAATAGTGGTAGAGCGGAGATTATTTCTCATTTGTCATTTGACATGTTTCATTTGACCATTTTCTGAATCTTCGTGGTGGTTCGTTTATTCTCAGATCATTCGCTATTTTTCGCCGTGGGATTGTGACCAACTACGTTAATAGAAGGAGATCGACTTGCATTATTCAGGCTGTCCGAAAATCAACACAAGCCCAATGGCCAAATGAGAAATGTTAAATGAGAAATGAAAAATGACTCCTCTCTGTCCTCTTCTGCTGCTCTGACCTCTCCCTTGCGAGCATCTCTTGCACCTTCCGAACTAAACCTCCTAGACTCTGACATGCATTCTTTGGCGGCTGCCCTCACATCACTGCGAACTCATTTCGGGTTCGACGGCTTTCGCGAAGGTCAGCGCGAAGTGATCGAGGCAATTCTCGAAGGCAAAGATGCTGTCGTCGTTATGCCGACCGGTAGTGGTAAGTCGCTCTGCTACCAGTTGCCCGCAATGATGCTGAGCGGTGCCACGCTGGTGGTCTCGCCACTCATCGCCCTTATGAAGGACCAGGTGGATGCGCTTCTCTCTCGCCACCTTCCCGCAACTTTCATTAACAGCTCACTTGCTCCTGCTGAACAACGCGCGCGGATCGACGCGCTCAGGGACGGACAGTTCAAACTTGTCTATATCGCCCCCGAACGCTTTCGGAGCAGCAATTTTGTCGCCGCCATTCAGTCGGTGGGCATTTCGCTGTTTGCTGTAGATGAAGCCCATTGCATTTCTACCTGGGGACATGATTTTCGTCCGGACTACTTGCGATTAAGAGGCGTGTTGCAAACCCTGGGAAGAGTGCAAACCCTTGCCCTCACGGCTACGGCCACGCCTTACGTTCGCTCAGACATCATTCAACAACTCGGACTCGAGAGCCCACGGACATTCGTCAGTGGATTTGACCGCCCTAACCTTTCAATCGACGTAGTACAAACCGAAACTGAACGCGAGAAGGTTGCCCGTATCAAACGTCTCGCAAAAGCCAACGACGGTTCAGGGATCGTTTACGCTTCCACGCGTAAGGCGGTGGAGCAAGTGGCCACTGCGCTGCGCGGGCAAGGGTTGACGGTCGCGGCCTATCACGCCGGCATGAACGACTCTGTCCGTATCAAGGCCCAGGAAGACTTCATGGCCGGACGGACGCAGATGATCGTAGCCACTAACGCCTTCGGAATGGGAATCGACAAACCAGACATCCGATTCGTGGCTCATTATCAGATGCCAGGGTCCATCGAAGCTTACTATCAGGAGATCGGACGTGCCGGGCGGGATGGATTGCCATCGAGTTGTGTCCTGCTGTTCAACTATGCGGACAAGAACACACACGACTTCTTCATCGAAGGCTCATATCCGAGCCTTCAACTTGTCCAAAGTATTTATGACGCTATATCAGCGACAGGCCTTCGACGGATCGAACTTTCTGCTGCTGAAATTGGAGAGTTGGCTGGCGCTAGCAATGCCATGGCTGTTCAATCATCTCTGTATTTACTTGAACGGGCCGGTCACATACAACGTGTGGCGCCGGCGGCGGCAAGCACTGGGGCTGCCCCAAGTGGTACCACTAACGTTGGTGCTGCGCCTCGCCGCGCTCGTCACATTATTATGCTCGACGAGAAGCCGTCGCGGCTCCGAGTGAATCCCGCCGATGTTAGCAGACGCGCCGCCCTCGAGCGACGCAAGCTTCGTGAAATGATCGACTTCTGCTATACGGAGCATTGTTACCGAGCTCACATACTTGATTATTTCGGAGATCGTCACCACGCGCGCAAATGTGGAACTTGCGGCAACTGTGATCCAAACTCAACAGCCCGTCGATCCCTGACCAGCGCAGAAGTTTTGGACACGCTGCCCGGCACGCGACGTAAGCAGCGCCGAAAGGTAGAACAGGTCGAACCTACTTTAAGGACACTCAACTCTGATGAAACTCTGCGTGTCCGGAAAATTCTTGCGGCCGCCAAACGCATGAAAGGTCGATTTGGAAAAAACATGCTGGCGGCGAGTTTGCGAGGTTCAGCAGCCAAGAACGTGGTTGAATCACATCTCAATGAGTTATCAACGTATGGTCTGTTAAAAGACATGCGGCAGGATGACATTCTCGTTTATATAGACGCGCTAGTGAGATCGGATTGCCTACGCGTGAGTCCGGGTGTGTATCCAACGGTATCGATAACTGAGCGCGGCGAACGCGTGATGCGGGAACAAGAGCAAGTAGAGCTGGCACTTCCGGTTTCATTTGATATCTCGTTAGCGAGTGCCGGGTGATGAGCCCGGCTTGCCTCGCTTCTTTGCAGTGAACGAGCCACGAATCAACTCGAAACATTGGCTTTGCCTCAAAAGTGATCAGTACGGCTTTGCCGCCTGTTGTGAGGATGTGGCTTCGCCCGTCCGTACGATCGCTCCTTATTACCTGGGCTGTGCCCTTTCGAATTTTCTCGAGTTTTAGGGCGCGCGGCATAGCCGCCCAGAAAAGTACTACCGCTAACGGAAGGGCAAAGTTACATCCTCACAGGCGGCAAAGCCGTTTTGCCGATGCCGCATGACTCTTGAGGCAAAGCCCGAAATATTACCAATGCATTCACACAGGCGAGATGGCTAATTGATTTTCCATATAACATCTAAGGAATTAACCGCCAGTGGCGGCGGTCCGCCTCGACTGTTGGCAACCATACATTGCCTTCCTGCTACTAAATCCCGTAGCATCTGGTAGTCGGCCCTGACATTGTTAGGGTTTTGACCGATTGCCTCTAACCGTTACGCAGCGCGGTTGCCCCACCTCAAGTTTCATTACAAAAAGAGTTTCCTTCTGGCCACTCGAGGCTAGGTATCTTGATGATGAACCGTCTACCAAACGCTCTGGCTCTTCTATCCCTGTTCTTGTGTTTTTCGTCAGCCGTCGTCGCTCAGCAAACGGGACCATTGTGGCCAAAGGTAGAGGCGAGGATTAAGGAAGCTGAGCCCGAATGGACACTCATGAGAATTGATCCTCAGCGAAGGGACCATCAATCCGGAATGTTCCTGTGGCGTTTGGATGATCAGGAAGTATTTGCCTGGATCGTAATCCAGCCTACGGTGAAGCAAGCGATTGTTCATTTCTCGGA
>DASSCG010000083.1:0-9099 GCA_035697925.1 Pyrinomonadaceae bacterium | reverse complement strand
TACAAAATTCACGCCGGTCACGTGTGAACTCATTAGAACCGTGTGTGAAGTTGGCACGGTGGTGTAATTGACCTGGTCCGGGTTTACGGTGTAGGTTCCCCCGCCCAACAATCCGGTGAATTGGTAATCGCCGTTTGAGTTGGTGAAGACCGGAAGGTGCGGCAAATTCATCGGCGGAACAGGCGGTCCGTCGATGCTGATTCTAAGACCGTTCACGCCGTTCCCTGCTCCGTCAACAACTCGTCCCGTCAGATTGAATACAGGAGCGGGTGTAGGGGTCGGTGTAGGCGTCGGCGTTGGGTTCGCACCATTTAAAGTGAGAGTAAGAGCGTAATTCCCGACTTCATCTTGGTCGAACGAAGTCGCTTCAATAATATAAGTACCTGCTGCAGGTAACGTGAAAAAGCCGTTGACGGGGATGCGGGAGTTAAGGATAACCGCGAATTCAATGTCATCGTTTTCCGTTAGAACGTTTCCAGCCGGGCCAATCAAATAGAGATAAGTGTCAACTACGGGGCTGCCCGAGGCACTCATCTCAATTCGTATCTGATCACCGGCGGAGCCAGCAAACGAATACTGGTCCGCAAAGGAGAGACTCCTTTGCGATGAGCGACAATCGCTCACACTCAAAGAAGCGTTAACTGTTTGACCATAATTGATAGAAGTGATCGAACAGGACCCACCGGGCGATTGGGTAATAGTGAAGCTTTGGTCGGCAACTCTGATCAGGCCTGTGCGGGCAAACCCACCTGTGTTCGGATCGACCGTGTAATTGATCGTCGCGCTGTTGGTACCGCTGCTGGGCGCAACGTGGATCCAACCTACAGAGGGTGTCGCTCCCCATGCGCAGCTGCTACCTCCCGTAGTCGTCAGGGCGACACTACCCGCACCACCGCTGTTACCAAAGGCCTGACTGGTAGGTGCGAGTGCATAGCTGCAGCCCGGAGTCGTTGCCTGTGAAAGGCAGGCGACTCGGCTCTCTGCATGAGTTTCAATCTGGTTTACAGAAAACGGGCAGAATTGCTGCAACGTCCCGCCACCTAGTGTGCTGCCCATGATCGTGTTGTCGCAGCCTGGCTCACCGTCAGTATGAGTAGCGTTGAAGTTGTGACCAATCTCGTGCGCCGCAAGGAGGAATTTTGCCGGGCTGGACCCGAATCTCTGCGACATTCCGTAACTGACAGGACCTAACGGGCAATCTAGTCCCGGACGGTAGGCAATCCCGATTGTGGTGTCATCGAAATCTTTCCCTGTCCACATGTGAGCAAGATCCCGAGCAACTGACCCGCGATTGGAGTTCCACCCATCTCTAAACTGATCCAGGGCGACATCTGAGTCGGTAGAGGTGTAAGGATCACTTGCGATGGCCCAAACGTTCTGGAAAACAATCGAAAAGCGAATCCCAAACTGCGTGTTGTATATTCCATCGACCTGATTCACGATACTTATGATTTCGTTATTTGCATTCACCGCATTGCTGCCAAAGAAGGTGTAGTATTCGAAGTCAGCTTCGGTAGCCAGGTCTACGACTCGCGGAGGTGTGAATACTTGTTCTGTATCACCCCCTTTAGCGACGAACGTTGGAACCTGCGATTTTACGCGAGCTGCTTCGGCGCCAACCTTCTCGGCCATCGTCGTTCCGCACTCGCCAAAAGAATTTTCAATAACGTCTGAATCGCTATAGACAAGGTAATCTTTAGAACCGGCTAAGGAGGAATAGCGTTTTGCGGGCTCGACAAAGTAAAGGCGCGTAGGCGTGATTATCAACCCTTCCAGCGTAGTCTCATCTATTGTGAACCGAGCCTGCGCACCGTCAATTCCGGCCACTGTTCCCTTGTAAGTCCGAACTGGACCCCGCTCTAACGCACGCTCTTCACCACCGCCAAGGCTTACCTGGGAGCGATAGTTTGAGGCCCGCAGATCATGTGGGGCCAGAGTCAATTCGAAAGTGCCTGAGCTGCTAGGAATCGTCAGCCTGCCGGTCGTTCGAACTTGTTCAGCTACACGCCGTGGCTCGAACTCCACCAAATCATGACGTGTGAGGACCTTGGCCAGATCCTGACTGTAAGTTTTGCCACTCTGATTCGTTGCAGTGCTCTCCGATTGTTCCGGAGCTACGGGTTTGAGATCGTGGAAGTTTAGTCGCTCTGCGCGAGCGCGGGTGAGGGCCAAAGTGCCGGAGCAGACAAGCACAGCTAGTACAAGGAAGGCGACCAACTTGAAATTTCTTTTCACAGCATTCTCCGAGGGTTCTTAATCTTGAAAGGGTACGGGTTTAAGTGCCGAATTGGATTTCTAACGAGAAGTTAACGCGTTGACTCACTAGGCTGATCCTGCGAGGCAGGACGTGGGAGAGCCGGCCACAACTCTAACAGATAGCAATGGGGCGGGGGAAGCCCCGTAAAGAAAGAACGCCCCCGAAAATACTTGTTACCGGAATCGGTGGCCCGCCTAGCCCTTAGTTCCTGTACTCGATTTTTGCCTTAACGAGTATGACTCTTGAGAGAGGTCCGCATGCAAACAGGTTTAGAGAACAACGCTACCAACCTGGTCCGGGAGTTCCGTTAGAAGCGCGATACGCGTTCACTCGCCCATAAATGGGCTAAAGAACCAATGTCGGCTTTTCCCTATAACATTTTGTCCCTCTGGGACTTTTTCGACCGGCTCTAAGGACCGTTGGAGAGACAACCGTTGTTCCCGTCTTCCGGGGCAGAGCCAGGCTCTGCCATTGGGAGGGAAATAAGAAGCGGGATTTAGCGGAAGCGTTGCCCGATCTGTTCAGTTCCGAAGGTTCCGATTCCATTTAAGCGGAAACTGAAAACGACGCGATTTTCTTGTCTGACACCTACATCAAAAGTGTAATTCTGGGCGGTTACGGCACAGCAATCCCAACTGTAGCCCAGCGTCACAGTTGAGCTGATCAGCGATGTGTTGCCCTGCCCGGGACGTTCCTGGAAGTCGAAGAAGAAGGAAGCACCACCATATAAACCACGTTCCCTGTCGCCCAAAAACAGAGATGGCCCCCACTGCGATCCTCTTAGCGTGCCGGGCTCGTTCCCGCGCGCATCGCCAAAACGAGCCAGACTCGGAACGAGCTCGATGGCCCGGGTGTAGTAAAAGCTTTGGAATGCTTGTACGAGCGGGCGGGCAATACCGAATGTGGTAGAGATCGCTCGCAACCCTCCATCGCGAGTGTCCAGATCGGTGCGAAGGTCAACGAAGATATCGTTGCGCGGCCGATACCGAGCTTCTACGTTGAGAGGCGAAAAGCGTCTCGGAATTCCGCCATAGCTAAAGCCCGACAGCGTGTTGATGGGGTAGAACTGATTTCGCCTTCCAGGTACAAGGGCGTTTCCGAAGAAGCGATCGAAGAAATACTTTCCACGCACTGTAACCGTCAGAGCTTCGTAGGGCTGACTGGATAGCGGAGCTTTCTCTCCTTCCCTTTCCGCTCGGACTGCCGCGCTGCTTACATTCTCCGTCGAACGACGAGTAAAGAAACGGTTAGAAACACCAAATTCAATTTCGTTGGTATCGGCGATTGCGTCGTTGTAGTCGAAGCGAATGATCCTATCGAATTCATTTATTCCCGTAATCTTGCGGTAGATGATATACGGCTCAATCAGATGTCGAAAAAAGAAAACGCCGTTGCCGTGATGAAAGTCTTTCGCCAGCGCCGGAGGCCGAACGTCCAACTCAAACTCACCATAACCTCTCGTAAGGTTGGTACCCAAGACGGCCCTATTGCTCGGATCCAGTGTGTTTGAATAGAAGGTCGCTCGCGCTCCTGCCGTGGCAGTAATGGAAAAGCCTGCGAAACTGATTGGGAAAGCCACCCGGGGATGGAAGTCAAGGCGTTGCACCAGTGAAGGTGAGATGATTGGGTCACCGCCTACCTCATTTCGGAAAGCGACGATATCGTCCACGCTTTCTTTCCGGCTAAGCCCCTCAGCGCTGGCTTCATAGGAAAAATAGATTGGGAGTTTTTTCAGGAAACTGAGTAGCGACGGACGCTTTTCGATACTGATGCCCGGGAGCTCGCGTATACGAATTCGCGAGGTCGGAAGAGAGGTGACTTGAGAACGCGCCAGCAGGTTGAAACTGTAGTCGCTGTGGTTTTTATTTACGAATACTTGTGAACGTTCTTCTGGAGAAATCGCCTGCTGAATGTTGTCAGAAAAAACCTGGCGGAACGCCAGGTTCGAAGTGATGTTTACGTCCGCAGCGGCAATGAACCCGTTTGGAAAATAGTGAACGCCTTCGATATAAAAACTCGACCCGCCCTGATCCGGATGAGCGGCGTCTTCGTTAGGCCCGAGCGTGCGGTCGAATACTGTATAGAATCCTAAATTGAAGTAGGACCGAGAATTCGCGCGTGTGCGCAAATCGGCGCCAATGCCTACGCCCCGCTGGGTATAAACGTCATTGCGGATTGTGACATCAGCCGAGCGACCTAGCGTTTGGTAGTAAGCACTCGAGACGCGAAAACCTTTTTCCCCCGAACCTCCAAATGTAGGCGTCAGAAAACCCGAGGCGCGATCGCGTTGCTTGATCGAGACCGATGCATACGGGAGATAGAAAACTGGAACGTCTTTGATTCTCAAGCGAGGTGAATAGACACGCACTCGGTCGCCTGTCTTTATCTTCGCGCGCTTCGCGAAGAAGCTCCACTTCGGTACGTCTTCGTCGCAAGCAGTAACTTGAACATTCGTAGCGACCAGAGTATCGAGACTGATTCTCTCCACTCGGTCCGCCGTAAAATAAATCCTCGTTCCGTCCTGCGTCTGATTGGTGAAACCGGTAGAGTCGAGGAAAAACCCCGTCTTAGTCCTGTAATTCCATTCGGCGCGCGAGCCGGTAATTCTCTGCTGCTCTCCTTGATCAAAGACGACATTCCCTTCTGCGATAACCCGGTTCGTTGCCTCATAAACTGTTACTTTGTCGGCCTGCAATCGATAAGTGCCGATGCGCGCGTCAACGTTACCTTCGTAAACAAAAACGCGCGCCTGCTCCGGACCTGAAACAGTTTGTGTCCCTGCATCTACCTTCAGCTGATCGGTAGCTTGAGCAGGCTCACCAGCTCTTGCGGCGACCCGCGGTCTGACGGGCTGATCTTGAGTAAGAGGATTAACGTTGGGAGTGTCGGTCATTGGGTTAGTAACCTTTCGATCGACAGGATTGGTTTGTTGGGCATGCACGGAGGAAACAACGCTGATGAATGCGCTCGCGAGGATAAACACAATGAGACTGCAAATGGGCTGAGACGGAAAAGCTAGGCGCAAAAGAGGGTGGCTCCCGACGTCACGTTTGATCAAGACGAGGGATGCTAGCACGAAAAAGTGGGAAGCAGCTATTCAGCGATAAAAGGCACAATCATTTTTCATATGTCATTTGACATTTCTCATTTATCAATCGTAAGAGCAGTCTAATCCGCCGTAGTGATCGGCTATCAGGGCGAGAGCGTTTGTGAGCGAGTTTCATATTCAACATATTCAAATTTTTCATTTGTTGCGCTTCGTGGTCTATAGATGACTAATGAGAAATGTCAAATGAGATATGAAAAATAGTGTATGTCCTGCTCTCATACTTCTGTTTCTGGCATCCGCCTTCTATATTGGTTAGTTCTAATGGAAGCCATACCTCCACAACGGCTCAAGGTAATGATCGTCGCCGGCGAGCCTTCGGGTGACGCTCATGCCGCGGCTCTCGTGAACGCGATGCGCGAGGTTACTCCTAACGACCAACTCGACTTCTTTGGTGCCACTGGACCATTGATGCGAGATGCCGGGGTAGAGTCAGTGATTCACTCTGATGACCTGGCAATTGTCGGCTTACTTGAAATTGGACATGCGCTGCCCAAATTCTGGAGCGCCTTTAAGAAATTGAGAGAAGCCGCGCTCCAACAGAAACCCGAAGCGGTCGTACTAGTGGACTGGCCCGACTTCAATTTGCGTCTAGCTCACTCACTGCACCGGCGCGGCTTGAAAGTCATCTATTACATTAGTCCACAGTTGTGGGCCTGGCGTTCTCATCGCGTGAAGACGATTGAACGTGATGTCGATCTGATGCTAACAATCCTTCCGTTTGAACGAGGGTGGTACGCCAAACAAGGAGTCACACAGGTAGAGTTTGTAGGTCATCCGCTGGCAGGTGAAGTTAAGGCCCGTTACGGGCGAGAAGAATTCTGCCGCTCGCATGACCTGGATCCCGCCCGCCCGATCGTTTCACTTCTGCCGGGCAGCAGGCGCAAAGAACTTTTGCGTATTCTGCCTCCAATGCGCGATGCCGCATTGAGCATTTCCGAGGCTCGCCCTGACGTCCAATTCGTAGTAGTCGTCGCGCCGAGTCGCTCGATCGAAGAAGCGAAGCAGATCATTCAAGCCGGCCGCAATACACCCGATGAAACCTTCACCATCGTGAATCAAGAAACCCGCGAAGCGCTGGCTGCCTCTGACGCGGCTGCGCTGGCGAGCGGGACGGTAACTCTCGAGGCCGCTCTGTTGGGCACCCCAATGGTCATTGTCTACAAAGAGTCAGCCATCAATTGGAACGTTCTGGGACGGCTAATCACTACAGATCACTATGGCCTTGTAAATCTGGTAGCGGGCGAACGAATTGTTACTGAGCTAATGCAGGACGAATTGAACGGTGAGCGTCTTGCCGCCGAGCTTTTGTTACTGCTGGAGCAGCAGCGAAATCTGAAACTACGAAAGCGGCTGCACGAGGTGGCGCAACAACTTGGGGAGGGCGGAGCATCTCGACGCGCAGCCGAACATATCCTTGATTTCCTCAAGCGAAGTAAGAAAGATTCTCAGGTCTAAGGCTCTGAAGGTCCAAGTGTCTTAGGTTGGATTAACTCTTTGTCTTAACGAGTTCCTCTAACTCAGCTAGTCGTTTGCTGAGTTCCTTAAGTTCTTCTCTCATCTGTGGCAATCGTCCCATGTGCGCGTTAAGCCGCTTGTACGCATCCAGCGGTTGAATAGGAATTCCCCACCAGACTCCAGGGCGCACAATTTTGCCTGGCAAGATGCCGGCCTTCGAGCCAATGATCGCGCCACTTTGCACACGCACGTGATCGCCGAACCCAACCTGTCCGCCAATAACAGCATCGTCTTCAATAACCACACTGCCGCTGATCCCCGTTTGCGCTGCGATGACGACTCTCTGCCCTATGTCGCAGTTGTGGCCAACATGAACAAGGTTGTCGATTTTGGTGCCACGTCCAATTCTTGTTCGTCCCAATGCAGCTCGATCGACACAACTGTACGCACCCAGCTCAACATCGTCTTCGATAACTACTGTGCCGATTTGAGGAAACTTGTGATACCCAACATCGTCGCGAACGTAACCGAACCCATCCGCACCGACGCAGACTCCGGCGTGCAACACCACGTTGTTGCCGATCTGAACTCGATCGTAAAGCGTGACATTAGGCTGCAACACGCAATCAGTGCCGATTGTTACGTCGTCACCGACTGTTACACCCGATTCAACCCTTGTGCCTGCCCCAATGGTCGAATTCTCACCGATGGAGACATGGGGACCGATGTAAGCGGTAAAAGCTATGTCTGCACCAGCTCCCACCATTGCACTGTCGTGAACTAAGGGTTCGCGCTTTTTTTGGGGATGAAGGACCCCACCAATTAGAGCAAATGCAAGTTTAGGTTTCCTGACTTCGATGATAGCTGGAACATTTGCAGCAATTTTACGAGTTAGTTCAGCTGTCCCATCAGGCACTATCAGAAGTGAAGCGTTACAGCCCTCCGCCTTGTCCAGGAATGCTTGATCCTCGACAAATGCAGCCTCGCCTGCTCTTGCGGCCTCAATGCTTGCGACAGATTCAATTAACAGCTGGCCATCGCCCCACAAGCGCCCGCCGACTAAAGCAGCCAACTCGTCGACCGTCTTCAAATTTCCATCTTCGTCCATAGGATTGTTTTGTCGCACCTTATCCGATCTGCGTTGGCAGAGGCAACAACATTGCAATTGCACTGCAATGAAACAGTGAGACCTTCACTTGATAATATCTTCCAGAGAGCGGGCCTTCCTTGTCCCATAAAAGGCAGTCTCACACTACTCTCATTCTGAAGTTCAGATCACTCAATTCTCCTAATGTCGTGTTCCGAGTTTGAGCTACTACGACCCCGATTTAATTTTCCCACTCCTCTAGTGACGTTAATGACCAGGTTATTAACGCTATTGCTTATTTCTTTCGGCTGGGCTTTGTCGGCGCGTGCCCAAAACCGGCCACCGGTGCTGATCAGCGAGTCTACCTCTACTCGGGCAATCGCATTGGAGTCGATCACATTTACCCGCGAACCCTTCGCAACGACTTCATTGATCGACTGGAGGCAGGACTCTCGCACGCGTGTGATTCTTTTTGCCTTAAACCTCAGGCTTCAACCAGGCGAAGGGATCCCGAGTGTAACTGCTGACGCTGAAGACGGAATGCATCAGCACTTTCCATTGGAAGTCGAATACGTCGAACCTGTGCGAGGCCAGCCTTGGATGACCGCTGTGTGCCTGAGACTGGACACTCAGATGGAGAATGTTGGCGATGTTTTGATTCAGGTTTACCACCAGGGTCAATCCAGCAACAGAGTTCGCATTGCTATCGGTCATCTGGGTGGTGGTCCGTTGGACGATCCAGGATCAAGGCCAACTCCAATTCCTCCCCCTTCCCTTATACGAGGCCTCATCACGCTTAACGGAAGCCCGCTCCCCGGCGTCACTGTGACACTTGGCGGGGACGCTTTCGTGGTCACGACAACAGATAACAATGGAAACTATTCAATCCTTACCCAGTCGGCCGGCGAGTATGTATTGTCGGCGGCGAAAGACGATTACGTTTTCGATCCACCCATCTATGAGTTGCATCCGTTTGACGGCGATAAGTATGTCGACTTCAGGGCCTTTAAGAGCGTCCTTACCGGGCGCATCACTGACGGCGATGGCCGAGGCATCTTCGGAATAAACTTGAACATAACCGGGACTCAAACTGGCACCACTACTACCCGGAGAGATGGCAGTTACTATTTCTACATTCAAGACTTTGGCAGCTATCGGGTGAGACCCTGGAAGGAACAAGACTTTTATGTG